>JAGRCC010001029.1 GCA_020433785.1 Anaerolineae bacterium | reverse complement strand
ACCGATTGGCGCGACTGGCCCTACTTCCCCGGCGATGCCTCGGTTGAAGCGCCCGACGGTTATTTCCGGATCTTGGGCCGGGTTGACGATGTGATTAACGTGGCCGGCCACCGGTTGGGCACGAAAGAGATCGAATCGGCCTGCTTGCTGGTGCCGGAAGTAGCCGAAGCAGCGGTGGTGCCCGTGGCCGACGAAGTTAAAGGTAAAGTGCCGGATATTTACGTTTCGCTCAAGCCGGGCTATGAGTCAGTCGACGGCGAAGTGGAACGCAAGGTATCTGACGCTATTTCGAACAGCATCGGCAAGATTGCTAAACCCAAGCACGTCTATGTGGTGACCGATATGCCTAAGACGCGCTCCGGCAAGATTATGCGCCGGGTTCTTTCGGCTATCTCCAACGGGAAGGACGTGGGCGATGTAACGACGCTGGCCAACCCGGACATTGTTGAAGAAGTTCGCAAATTGGTTCAAAACTGATCAAAAACACCCTTGTTAAGAAACCGGGTGACGGGCAGTTAATCACGGTAGTGGCCGCGCTGTATTCCTCTCAGCGGGCTCTATTCGAGCCAAAGTGCCCGTCACCTGAACTATAACGATAAGATTTAAAGAGCCTGTCGGAGGCTTTCGCTCTGGCAGGCTTTTCTTTCCAGGAGGCATCATGACTCATCCGTTAGTGATTATCATTTCCTCAATGCTGGTCGGTCTGGCTGTTCTTATTGGGTTAACCGCGGCCATCAATCGAGTGGATGATTGGCTTAGGCAGCACGAAGCGGCCATTTCGCTAAAGCGGTGGCCGCCCACAGTTAAAGATTTGGGAAACAACATCATTGAAGTAGCGGTCTTTGGCAACGCTCGGTGGGACCAGATTCCGGCGTTGATGTTGGGTGGTTTTTTTGTGGTGGCTATTTTGGTGTCGTTTCCGGTGCCGGGCCAAACGGGGCTGTTTGTCCTGATGAAGGTGGGCTTTTTGTCGCTGTTTTTTTTAGCCAGCCTGATTTCGGCGCTGTGGATGAGAAGCCGTCATACCCGCTACCGCATCGACCTAACCTCGGGCCAGGTGCAGCGCCAAAGCAAGCTATTTGGCTGGCCGGATAAAGTCAAAAATTATCTACTCAAGCTGCCGGTGCAAGCAGGCTTCGACTGCCAACCTAAAGATGACGATCGAAAAGATGCCACGATGAAATACGCCACGTGTTGGCTCCTAAAAGATAACCGCAAGTTGGTGATTGTCCATAAAAGCCAGGAAGAGGCTGAACAGTTTAGGGCTGATTTGGCTGCTCACGGCTGCCCGACGCCGGCGCCTCTGTCGGCTACCAATTGATCGCCGTATCCCCCGCCGGGGGGATATGATATCCCCCGCAGCGGGGAGATCGGTTCCTCCTTACAGGTGAGATATTTTTTCCCCCCAAAGGTGATGACTATTTTAATCGAACGGACTAAAATATAATAGTAACGAGATTAAACTACAATTAGTTTTCGCCACATTCTCCTCCCCCACACTCAATCACATTTGTAATAATATTTGTAAAGAGACAGGCTCGGTGATGAGTCAGGTTAGATACTCAAAGATGATAAAGTTGCTATCCAGACGACTTAAACAGTTTTGGCTGGCTATCTTTATATTATCGCAACCTAACGGCGGATTTCTAACTACTTCTTGATTAAACATAACTGTAGAAGCAGTTAAAGTTCGCTTTTTGTTTGTCTGACCATACAGAGCACAAACAATAGTCATCGGCAACTACGCCATTTGTTGGAAAGGAGGCCAGTCAACGTTCAAAAACCTTTGGGGAGACAGGTTTCAGCTTAAAAAGCCAGGCGGCTAAGACCAAGCTGGATCATAAAAGATTAAGGTGTAGCCCACTTTTTTAATCAACAAAATTTTTAGCAAGGGAGCGAATTCTTACTATGGACGATAAAACCAGATACGAAGGTTACTGGAAAGCCAACGTTAGACTGATTACTATTTTGTTAGCCATTTGGGCGCTTGTCTCGTATGTCTTTGGGATTATTTTGGCCCCGGTACTTAATGGCATTACCCTCGGCGCCTTACCGTTAGGTTTCTGGTTTGCCCAGCAGGGATCGATGATTGTCTTTGTAATTTTAATCTTTGTCTACTGCAAGCTGATGGACGGCATTGACAAAGAATTCGATGTAAACGAGTGAGGTGAAAAAACATGAGCGCTGAAGCATGGACTTATTTACTGGTAGGGGTTAGTTTTGCTGGCTATATTTACATCGGTTATATGAACCGGGTGCGCGACACCAAAGGGTTCTATGTAGCAGGGCAGGGTGTGCCGGCCGTAGCCAACGGGGCGGCCACCGCGGCGGACTGGATGTCG
>JAGRCC010001028.1 GCA_020433785.1 Anaerolineae bacterium | reverse complement strand
CTTTCGACGCCGTCAACGGCCTTGTCGGTAATGAGGGTGACTCCGGTATCGGTGTAGCCGGAAGGCGCGTCGCCGGTCTTGGCATAGTTGACGACCGTTTCAACGCCTAATGTCGCCATTTTGAGCGGGTACTGCTGCGAGGTAGCGGCAATCTGGCCATCGGCCACACCTTTCGTGCCGACACAACCGCCGTCAACCGAGACCACCAGCACATCGTTCTCGCGACCGGCATTCTTGATGGCCGTATAAGCCCCAAACGCCGCCGGCTCGTTGATGGTGTAGACCACGTTGATCTCCGGGTCTTTGGTCAAGCAGTTTTCCATCGCAGTCTGGCCTTTGGCCTGGTCGCCCTGGGTGTCCTGGCTGCACACTACTTCCGGCGAGTTGACCAGGTCGGTGGCCGTGTTATCGACATCGGCCAGGCCGGCGCCGGCCATAAAGCCGTTATGGCGCAGAATACCGACGGTGATCCCCGGCGCCAGGTCCAACGTCGCGATCTTCATCGGCGTGTCGCCCATGGTTGCTTTGGTGTATTGGCCGATCAGCAAACCGGCTTGGAAGTTATCGGTCGCAAATAGGGCATCGGTCGCGTCTTGGGGATCGGTCGGGGTGTCCAGAGCGATGACGATCACCCCGGCATCGCGGGCTTTCTGAATGGCTGGCACGATGGCTTTGGTGTCACTGGGGGTAATCAAAATCCCTTGCGCTCCAGCATTGACCATATTTTCGATGGCCGTGACCTGCGCGGCATTGTCGCCGTCGAACGAGCCGGCAGCCGTCAGCAGAGTCGCGCCCAGTTCATCGGCTTTGGCTTGAGCGCCTTCTTTCATTTTGACAAAGAAGGGGTTCGTTTCTGTCTTGGTGATGAGCCCGACGATGAGTTCGCCTTCAAAAGCCGGAGCTTCTTCAGTAGGAGCGGCTGCTTCAGCAGCGGGTTCAGCCGGAGCCGCCGCGCCTTCGGGCCGATCGCCCCAGCAGTTTTCAAGCCCGAAAGTGGTATCTTCACTTTCGACGCCGTCAACGGCCTTGTCGGTGATGAGGGTCACGCCGGTATCGGTGTAGCCAGACGGTGCGTCACCCGTCTTGGCGTAGTTGACTACGGCTTCAACCCCTTGGGTCGCCATTTTGAGCGGGTACTGTTGTGAGGTAGCGGCAATCTCGCCGTTAGCCACACCCTGCGTCCCAACACAACCGCCGTCAACCGAGACGACCAACACATCGTTTTCGCGACCGGCATTTTTGATAGCCGTGTACGCCCCAAAGGCCGCCGGTTCGTTGATGGTGTAAACCACGTTGATCTCCGGATCCTTGGTCAAGCAGTTTTCCATGGCGGTCTGGCCTTTAGCCTGGTCGCCTTGAGTGTCCTGGCTGCACACCACTTCCGGTGAATTGACCAGGTCAGCGGCCGTGTTATCAACATCGGCCAGGCCGGCGCCAGCCATAAAGCCGTTGTGGCGCAGGATGCCAACACTGATCCCCGGCGCCAGGTCCAGCGTGGCGATCTTCATCGGCGTGTCGCCCATGGCCGCTTTGGTGTACTCACCGATCAGCAGGCCGGCTTTGAAATTGTCGGTCGCAAATAGGGCATCGGTCGCGTCTTGGGGATCGGTCGGGGTGTCCAGAGCGATGACTAATACCCCGGCATCGCGGGCTTTCTGAATGGCTGGCACGATGGCTTTGGTGTCGCTGGGGGTAATCAAAATCCCTTGCGCTCCAGCATTGACCATATTCTCGATAGCCGTGACCTGCGCGGCGTTGTCGCCGTCGAAGGAACCGGCTGCCGTCAGCAAGGTCGCGCCCAGTTCATCGGCTTTGGCTTGAGCGCCTTCTTTCATTTTGACAAAGAAGGGGTTCGTTTCTGTCTTGGTGATAAGCCCGACGATGATCTCTTGATCGCCGGCCGGGGCGGCTTCTTCAGCGGGGGCTTCTTCGGCAGGAGCCTCTTTAGACTCACCAGCCGAACTTGGCGCAGGGGTAGGCTGCGAACCGCAGGCCGTGGCCAGTAGGGTTGTTAGCATCAGCAAGAATACAGCGTACAAAAATTTTCTTGACATTCTTCGTCACTCCTTTAGTTGAATGCACTTCAATGTGAAAAATAATATGGCCTTCAACAACCATAATAAAGGATCCCGGCCTGTTACTATCAGGCCCGGTTACACGCTCCCCGATGAAACGTGTAGAAATAGGGTTCTATAGCAGGTAGACAATAAAGGGTTAAACCTATAAAACAACGAGTAAACTAATTTTATGGGGATTTAGGGGACTATTCATACAATCATGTTTCACCTCCTTGTGAAAATTCAATTCAATTGTATGAAAAGTTATAAGCTATGACTATTAGCAAAATGCTTATTTTTTGGGAAAAAGCACCTTATTTTTTACTTAGATCTGAGAACTCGATTTGACTCCATAAAAACCTCTAAATTAGAAGAATCAAATCATAGAGAATAAAATACAAAGACAATTCTCACTTCGACTAACCTAAAATCAACATTTCAAACAGTTTTCTAATTGAAACCAAGCCGGGTTAGTGATAAAATCAGATCGAATGTATTTTTTTGCCAAAAATAATATATATTCACCAAATTTACTTTATCGACCAAAAAAGGAGAGGCGTTAAGCGCCTCTCGTTCCTTGTCAAGGAGCGGATGCTTTAACACATGAGCCAGTTCATTTTTGCCTCTATCCCTTTTGATGTAAAATCGAAAAGTATGACCGCACTTAAAATTGGTCGGTATGAAATTATAGAAGAAATTGGACGGGGCGGAATGGCCACCGTTTTTCGGGCTTTCGATCCGTTTTTCCAACGTGATGTGGCCTTGAAGGTGATTCCGCGCGAATTTTTGCATGACCCCACTTTTCGCACCCGGTTTCAACGGGAAGCTAAAACGGTGGCCTTGTTAGAGCATCCGGCCATTGTCCCCGTTTACGATGTGGGTGAAGAGGATGACCAGCCCTATTTGGTGATGCGCTATTTGCCCGGCGGCAGTCTAGCGGATCGATTAAAGCAAGGCAATATTTCGTTTGAGGAAACTAGTCGCATCATTAATCGTTTGGCTCCTGCTCTTGATGAAGCTCATAAATCGGGCGTTATTCACCGCGATCTGAAACCGGATAATATCCTGTTTGACCAACAGCATAATCCTTACGTCACCGATTTTGGGATTGCCAAGTTAAACGAGGAGCGAACCAACCTCACTACCGGCGGTTTAATCATCGGGACGCCGTCTTATATGAGCCCTGAACAGGCCAACGGCGAAACCCTGGACGGCCGCAGCGATATTTACGCTCTGGGTATTATCGTGTTTCAAATGCTCACCGGCCGCCTTCCGTTTGAGGCCAACACCCCGCTCGGCATTATTATGAAGCATATTACCCAACCGATCCCGCCGATTCTGGAATTTGGGCCCGACTTACCGGCCGGTTGTGCTGTGGTAATGGATCAGGCTTTAGCTAAAGCGCCGGCTGACCGGTTTAGCTCGGCCACCGCCTTTGCCAAAGCTTTAAGTGAGGCGCCTACCTTTAATACCAATGACTCAGCTAAACCAGCCGGTCGGCCGAAAGCTGTCAAACTGAAACGTCTGGAAACCAAACCCATTCCGGTCGATACCACACCCGATGAGACGATTGTTTGCCTCAAATGTAATACCGAAAATACCGGCGACAGACGGTTGTGTGTAGCCTGTGGCAATCGATTAAAGATAGACTGCCCCTTGTGCTTTACCCCCAACCGCATCGATGCCATCAACTGCGATAAGTGTGGGGCTAATTTGCAGCAGTTAAAATCACAGCGGCGGGTTATTCAAAACGCTCGTAAAGATAGTTTGGCCAAGCGTGATCAGGCGCTACGAGCCAAATCCGCTCAAAAGCTCAGAGAAAATATTGGGGCTTTACTCGATGATATTAATCATCGACGCAATCGAACTGCCGCCTTGCATCGCCTGGGACGGATGCTAAAATCGGCTATCAAAACCTTAGGCGGTCACCTGCTCGACCCCGATAGTGTTGAAGCCCGCTGTGAGTCAGCCAGGATTTTGGGGAAGCTGTACGAGCGTCCGGAAATTGATGTAGAAATGAAATCGCAAATTATAGGTGTACTGATCGATGCGCTAGAAGTTCCGGACCAGGAACTGCGGCTGTTGGTAGAACAAATGTTGGAAGATTTTGGTAACCGACGATCAAGAGAAATTTCCAACATCTTCAAGGGGTTGGTGGGGTGGATCAAGGGCGATTAATTCTAATTTTTGCTCGATAAGCATCTCAAGGTATACTATCAGTTTGAACTTTTGTTCGATGACTCAAGCTGATCGAGAGGAGAATTTATGCCCGATTTTCAAGTTGTTTCAGAGTTTCAACCGACCGGCGACCAACCGGGAGCAATTAAGAAACTGGTCGAAGGCTTAGAAGCCGGTCTGACTCATCAAACTTTATTGGGCGCCACCGGCACCGGGAAAACCTTTTCTATCGCCAAAGTGATAGAAAAGGTCCAAAAACCGACCCTGATTATGGCCCATAACAAAACGCTCGCTGCTCAACTGTACAGCGAGTTCAAAGAGTTTTTCCCCAACAATGCCGTGGCTTACTTTGTTAGTTACTACGACTACTACCAACCCGAAGCCTATATCCCCCGCAGCGACACCTATATCGAAAAAGATGCCCAAATCAACGACGAGATTGATCGGCTGCGGCTGGCTGCAACGCAGTATTTATTCTCGCGGCGCGATGTCGTCATTGTCGCCAGTGTCAGCGCCATTTACGGGTTGGGCAGCCCGGAAGATTATGGGCAGGTGGTCATTCATTTTGAACAGGGCGCTGTCCGCAAGCGCGATAAGATTTTGCGACATCTCATTGATATTCGATATGAGCGCAACGATTATGATCTCAAGCCGGGCACCTTCCGGGTGCGAGGCGATACGCTGGAGATTATGCCGGCCTACGGCCAACAAGTCTATCGGATTGAATTTTTCGGCGATGAAATTGACCGGATTACTGAGGTCGATGCCCTAACCGGCGAAGTGTTATCGCGCCAGACCCAGCTGGACATTTATCCGGCCAAGCATTTTATTACGCCTCAAGAAAAATTGGATGAAGCCCTGGTTGATATCGAGCAGGAGCTAGAAACCCGTCTGGCCGAATTTCGCGAACAGGGCAAACTGCTGGAAGCCCAGCGTCTGGAACAGCGCACCCGCTATGATCTGGAAATGTTGCGCGAAGTTGGCTTCTGCTCCGG
>JAGRCC010001027.1 GCA_020433785.1 Anaerolineae bacterium | reverse complement strand
ATCAAAACTGAAGTATACAAATAGGGATAAATGGTGGCAAATCACTTCAAGGCCAAGCACCTATGCTTAGGGCCAGATCGCCCTCTACCAGAGACAGGCTGAGTGGGACGAACCTGCTTAAAACCTGACCGGTTTACCCAAAATTTGGGACGCGCCCTGGGGTTTTGAAGTTAACAACGCCATTTTTATTCAATTTTTTTCAAGATTTCTTTGAGTAACTGAATTAATTGGGGTACAATTTTCTTGCCCGTTTCAAGTACCTCTTCGTGCGAGGTCTCCAAACCGGACTGTAATTCACGAATGGTGATGTTGGTTATGCTGCTTAGCCCGATGACTTCCATGCCGCAGTGATTAGCTACAATCACCTCCGGCACGGTAGACATGCCGACGGCATCGGCGCCAACCGCACTCAAAAAGCGAATTTCAGCCGGCGTTTCAAAAGAAGGGCCGGCCACATAAGCGTAGACTCCTTCCCGCAGCGCAAGGTCCAATTCCTGGGCAGCTTGCCGGGCGAGGCCACCCAAGGTGGCGCTGTAGGCCTGAGCCATGCCTGGAAAGCGAACACCAAATTCATCCAGATTGGGACCTCGCAGCGGGTTCTGGCCGCTAATCCCCACAAAATTCAGGTGATCGACGATGAGCATCAGATCGCCGGCTTGAAAGCCGGTGTTGATCCCGCCGGCGGCGTTGGTAACAATTAACGTTTTGACGCCAAGCAGGTGCATGACTCGCACCGGAAACGTGATCTGCTGTTGCGAATAGCCCTCATAAAAGTGAGATCGACCTTGCATCGTTATCAGGGGATGCCCAGCCAACCGGCCGATGACCAACTGGCCGGCGTGGCCAACCACACCTGAATGGGGGAAGTTGGGAATCTCCTGATAAGGGATGATATCAGCCGCCTCGATGTCGTTAGCCAGCGGGCTAAGGCCGGAACCCAAAATTAAACCAATTTCAGGTTGGTGTGCGGTTCTGCCGCGAATAAAATCGGCTGCGGCTTGATAATCCTCGTACGTGAAGAAATCTTTGGGGGGGAATTTCATATATGCTCACTCTCCTTATTAGAGAAACAAAAAAATGCAGAGGGTTTAACGACTCTGCATCAAGAAACCGGATAAGATTACATCATCTTAAAGTTTAAAGGGGCCATTATTGCAGAAATGGACTATTTTTTCTCATTTTCTTGGGTGATGTGGGCGTAAACCTGGGTGGTTGAAATATTGGCATGGCCCAACAACTTTTGGATATCTTGCAGCGATTTCCCTTGACTCAACTTATGAGCGGCAAAGGAATGGCGCAAGGTATGGGGGGTGACCTCTGATGAAATGCCAACGGCTTCAACGTAATGCTTAATGATCAGCCATAAGCCCTGGCGCGTTAACCGCTGGCCGCGATTATTGAGAAATAGCGCGTTTTCATTCGGATCATGGGCCAGTTGCTCGCGACCGCCATGAATATAATTTTTTAAGACGGTGATGGTATGGCCCGTTAGGGGAATTTCTCTTTCTTTATTGGCCCGTTTACCTTTGACTCTGACTCGCCCGGTACTATCCGTTGAAAAGTCGAGATCGGTCGTATCGAGCGAAACCAACTCGGTGACGCGCATGCCTGAGGCGTACAGCATTTCCAGCAAGGCTAGATCACGCTGGGCTTTGGGGCCATTTTCCTGAACAGGGGCCTTCAAAATCTTTTCGATTTCGCCAGGCGAGATGGCTTTAGGCAAGCGTTTTTTCACTTTGGGGGAGTCAAGCGTAAAGGTGGGGTCCTCGCTTATGACGTGTTCAGCTACCAAATAATGGAAAAATGATTTTATCGCCGCCACTTTACGCGCCACCGTTGAGGAACTATAGCCACTATTTTTAAGGTGGGCAATATAGGCCGAAATCGCGCTTTTACCCACATCAGGCCATTGTTCAGCCTGAATATCTCCGTTTTGCTCTGTAACGAATTGCATAAATTGATTGAGATCATTCTGGTAAGCCGCAATGGTATTTTCGGCATATTTCTTTTCTTCTTCCAGAAATTTTAGGAAATGTTCAATTTGATCATTCATTGTATGTTCCTTAGAGCAGTTTAGCGTCACAGAGATTGTAGACCCATTAGAGTTTATAGGATTTAAGGTGACAGTCACTTACCCTCTAAATATCGAGCAGGTTCTACCCATTTCGCCTTATATTTAGTCGTAAAAAGTGATTGTCACCTATTTCCAATAATGTCTATTATCTACAAATGGTTCAAATGGCTTAGTATTCGGCCAGATTGATACTAAGCAACGAAAATAGCTTATCAGGCGAAATTTTCGATGAAATGCAGTCGCGCTAATGGTGGCAGCTTTGCTGGGTGTTAAAAAGCCTAAGCCAAAATCATTCC
The DNA here is from genome assembly GCA_020433785.1 of Anaerolineae bacterium. The sequence goes on along the minus strand of JAGRCC010001027.1, from coordinate 5,065 downwards.
AGATAATAAGGGGAATTAGTGACTCCATTCTACCAAAACTTTTCATAATATTCAAGTTCGGAAATCAACAATAGACGCCTGCCAAACCGCCCGATCATGGTCGCTTTACCCGAGTCCCTCCCAAAAAATCCGGCATTTGAGATCGCTGGCGGCGAGTCCGTGAAAAATATCCGGCATTTGGGATCGAAATTCGTCAAAAAATTTCAACCGATCCCCCTTTCACGATCGCGATCACGGAAAAAATTCCAGGCGATCCCCTTTCGGCTATTAGATTCCGTGATCTCATAAAAAAAATCCGCCGTTTTCGATCGAAATTCGTCAAAAAATTTCAGCCGATCCCCCTTTGACTATCGTGATCGCGGAAAAAATTTTAGCCAACGGCAATTTTCGATCGATTTATTGGAAAAAATTTGATACAATTGGCCTGCATTATAAGAATCGTTGGAAAAATTGGATTGATCGGCGATTTTCGATCGATTCGTTGGAAAAAATTTGATACAATTAGCTTGTATTATAAGAATCGTTGGAAAAATTGGATTGATCGGCGATTTTCGATCGTGATCGCGGAAAAAATTTTAGCCAACGGTGATTTTTGATCGAAATAGCGGAAAAAATTTGATAGAATTGGCTTGCATTATAAGAATCGTTGGAAAAATTGGATATAATGGGCGAATCTGATAAAAATCGTTGAAAAAGAGGAAAGCCATAGCTTGACGAAGGGCGCAGTCGAAGGGTAGATCACGCTCTGGCTGGTGTAGATCACTTCCGGGGAGGCTAAGGCTGAGTCTAAGGCGAAGTCGGTAGGCGCGCTCTCGACGGTTTGGCCGACGCGGTCACCCACTCCGTTGTAAACGTTGCTGACGGCTGATTGCTGACGGCTGACCGCTAGTAGCCGGTTGGCGGCATCCCAGGTGTTGGTCATTGTGTCGCTAGCAGTTGTGCACAATCCGCCAAATCGGCGTTGGATAAAGTAGTACACGGGATCGGCCATAGCGGCCGGTAACGAGGCCACCAGGTTTTGGATTTTTGCTTTGGTTTGCCAGTTCATGAGCGGTCACGCTCTTTGTCTTAGGTCAAGATTGGGTAACGGTATGTTGAGAGTAGCATTGACCTCCCTCAACGTACAGCGTATTATACGAACCTGCAACCATAGTCAAATATAGGGTGCGTTTCACCTTGGGGGCGAACTGACGCCTCGGATCGCTGAGGCCGCTGAAAGGTCCTAAACCCGCTGGTCTTCAACCGAAACCCATTGCTTGGATACCATTAGGCGACTGCTGCTACAAGATGCCCCCTCAGCGCCCTCATTTTTCTCAGCACCTTCAGCGATCCAAACTCGCTCATAACACTGGGTATGCCGTCGATAAATTTGGTCAGCGAGGGTGTCACGAACTGGTTTATCAACCAGGCGCTCCGGAGGAAATTGTTTAAGGACGGCCAGCAACGCTTGATGGGCGTTACAAAAATCCATCTCAGGGTTAATTAAGCATCATATCGAGCCGCCGGCTGGTCAGACGCCACTTGGGCGTAGTTGATAGCGGCTACTAACGTCACGCCGCCAATCGTGTTGCCTAACAGCGTTGGCACAAAAAAGCTCGTGAAAAACTGGCTCCAGGTTGCTTCATTAATAACCACCAGATAAAGCACCTCAATCGAGCCGGCGATAATATGGGGAAATTCGCCGATACCAATAAGGTAGGTGATGATAATGATCACGCCCACCCTGGCCGTTTCGGCAAAAGGTAACAACCAGACCATCAGAGCGATCAGCCAGCCGGCAAAAACGCCCCGCAGCAGCGTCGTCCAAAAATCGCCGATGAGGGCCTGATGGCCGACAACGGTTAAAACCTCTTTCATTTCCGCTTCAACCACGGTCGTATTGCCCAATACCCAGGCAAAGATAAAGCCACCCAGCAGATTAGCCGCTAAGACAATCCCCCACAAACGCGCTACATTCTTTAACGTTTTGTGATCCCACCGGTTAAGTAGTTCCAGAATCGGCGTTAAGGTATTCTCCGTAAAAAGCTGCTGACGGCCCAAAATCACCATCAGGAAGCCGACGCTGTAGCCCACTTCAGCGATCAGTGGTCGCCAAGGGGCGTCGGGCAGCCGGGCGTGTAACAACGCTTCGGCCAAAAACGAAAAGCCCATCGATAAACCCGCCGCCAACCCCGACCAGCTTAAGCCGGCCGACGAGCGTTCGAGCTCATCTTCGCCCTCGTGGCGGATGGTTTCATACACGGCCGCGGCCCGGGGAGCCAGGCGTTTTTGAGCTTCACGGCGATCTTGTTGTTCGGTCTTTATGGTAGCCACAGCGTGGTTCGCTTTCTGAATAAACTTTAAGCAACGGCTTCGTCTTGTTTGGATCGATCTGGGGATGTGAACAGACCTCGTATAAAGATGCCGGCCATAAACAGACTGACCAAAATTGTCAGGAAGCGGTCTCTAGGCACAGCTTCAAGGGTAATTGGTTTGGTTCCATTCGCCGCAAACCCCGACGTGGCAGCTTCCTTTGACTGAAGCGCCATAATGGCCGCGACTTCTGCATGCCGGGGAATGCCCTGTCTGGCGCGCATCTCCGGCGTCAAGGGGATAGCATCGTCAGTGGGCAACAGGCGGGAGCCGTAGCGCTTAGCATAGACCTGGGTAAATTCGGCCCCAAACAAGAAAATTTGGACAGAATAGTACACCCACAGCAGCAATACCAGCAGCGAACCGGCCGCACCATAGGTTGAGTCGAAGCTCTGGCTGCCGATGTAATAGCTCAAAAGAGATTTGCCCAGCACAAATAGTAACGCGGTGACGGTCGCCCCCATCCAAACGTCGCCCCATTCAATTTCAACGTCTGGTAGCAGCTTAAAAATCATGGCAAAGAGCAAGGTAATCACCCCAAAAGAAATAAGAAAGTTCAAAATCTGTCCCATCGCCAAATAGTCGGGGACCCAGCCGAGGAGGTGGTTATTAAGCGCCGATAAAACAATACTCACCACTAAGGAAACCAGCAGTAAAAAGCCAATGCCTAACACAACTGTAAGCGAGGTGAAGCGGGTTTTAATGGTGAGCATAAGGCCCTTGTCCGGCCGCGGCGCCACGCCCCAAACCGTATTGAGCGAGTCTTGTAGTTGGGCAAAAACACCGGTGGCCCCAAACAGTAACGTGCCAAGCCCGATGAGCGTGGCCACCAAACTGGTTGAAGGCTGGCTGTTGTTTTGGATGATCGACTGGATCAGCTCGCCGTTTTGTCGGCCGACCAGAGATTGGGTTTGGTCCACCAGATATTGACCGGCGGTTTGCTGATCGAAGAAGAAACTGATCAAACTCACAATAATAATCACCAGGGGCGCCAATGAAAAAACGGTGTAATAGGCCAGTGCGGCGGCCAGCCTTGAAGCCTTGTCCTCCTGCCATTCTGAAAATGTTTGCTTTAGTAGGTCAAATAACAGTTTCATTCGTCCATAACTCCTGATTGATTAAAACCCATTCAAGACGAGGCTTCCGCTTGAAATCCTTTCACTGGCACGTTATCGTTTAGTATCTCTTCTAAACCGTTTCGATCCGGCGATAATACGACAGAATAAACATGTAAATCCCATGAGCCACTAATCCCAGAGCGACAATGGCCAGCAGCCAGGGGCCATAAGGCTGTTCGGCTAAAGATTGCAAAGCGCCCCCTAAACCACGCGCTTCATTGGGATCGTACTGGACGGCCGCTTGCACAAAGAAACTGCCGACCATAGCAAACACAATCCCTTGCGCGGCTAAGCCGGCTCGACCCATGTAGATGGTCCATTGGCGTTCGGTCGCGCTCATTTGGCTTAGATTTAGTTCGTTCTTGAACTCGATCGAATAGCCTTTGTAGATGCGATACAAGCCAACGCCGATACCAATGACGCCGCCAAGGCCAACCAGCCAGCGACCGAACGGTTGGCTCATGAGGGTCGCCGTCCAATTGACGACGCTTGAGTCGCCGCCGCTGCCGCCGGCCACAGCCCCGATGGCCATGCCCGCTGCAATCACCGCCAACCCAAAATGCACAATGCCGCTGCAGGCATAACCGATGCGTTTAACAATGCCCGTCGCGTCGGCCCCCTCGCTATCGGTATCCATTGCCGCTCGCATAAGCTGCCAAACCGCATAGCCGACCAACCCTAACGCGATAAGCACTAAAAGAATTTGACCAAACGGTTCGCCGGCAATGGTTTCTAGAGCGCCGGTTGTACCGGTGGCCTCACCGCCTTGGCCGAAAGCGTACTGCACAGCCAAAACGCCGATGAGCGCATACACCACTCCCTTAGCCGCAAAACCCAATCGGGCTAACCATTCTATCCAGGGGCTGGCTACCCTAATCGCTCCTTTGGCATGTTGACTGACAGATACACTCACGTTCGACTCCTTTCGGGCAGATCATTAGCTTCTTGATTTGAAACGATATGACATCTAAATTAACAAAAAACAGAGTAGCTGTCGCAGTGACAGCTACTCTGTTTAACTAGACGCTATAGATTGTTGATAAAATTATCAACTTCGCGCCGGGCTTCATCCTTAGTATAGCCGTACCGTTCTTGCAGCCGGCCTTCCAGTTTGGTGCGTTCACCTTCAATGACATCAACATCATCATTGGTGAGTTTACCCCACTGCTTCTGGACTTCACCCTTAAATTGTTTCCATTTTCCTTGGAAAATATCTTCGTTCATAATTAACCTCCACGTTAAATTTGATTTCAGTCTATTCTTCAGTTCAAGGCCTAAAGAAATCAACTGTTTGTTTACCTGACTATATGGTAACAAAATTCAAAGCAGATCCGTACACTAACCTGAGCGAACTTCTGTGTCAGGCGGAGTTATTTTTTGATAGCTCAAATGGTTAAGGAGTAACAGGCAGCGACATACCTCAAGTAGTAACCTGAATTAGCAAATAGACCGGACTTACGCAGAGTGTAGACCAATTTGCCAAATTGTTCCCTGGCGCAAATTGGCAATTTACGCTACAAATCGGACATTTGGGTAAGTCCTGATAGATATACTTCCGGATATTTTGGTTGGCTCTATATGTGTTTCGAGGAGGA
>JAGRCC010000103.1 GCA_020433785.1 Anaerolineae bacterium | reverse complement strand
GAACTCAGCTTCGTCGATCATAAGGTCCTGCGCGGGGAGTTCGTTCGCCACATTCGCCGCACCCGGCCGGAGGTCATCCTCACCCACGATCCCTTGGTGCGGTTCAAGCGCCAGCACGCCGACCATCGAGTGGTGGGCCAGTTGGTGCTCGACGCGGCCTACCCCATCTCCACGGTGGCCCAGTGCTACCGGGAGCAGATTGTGAGTGAGGGGCTGTCGCCGTGGCAGCCGGGCGACGCGCTGCTGTTCGGCACGGATCAGCCCACCTACATTTCTGATATCGCCCCGACGATTGAGGTCAAGATTAAGGCGCTGCTGGCCCACCAAAGCCAGCAAAGCGCGTTCGCCGGCGGGATAGTCGAGCGGCTCCACTGGCGAGCCCGGACTATCGCCGAACCCCACGGTTTGGTCGCGGCGGAGGAGTTTTTGCACGTTCAGTTAGGGGTGACGCTGCCGGAGTCGTCGTAATGGGCCGCCGGGGGCGCGAGGCTTAAGCCGTCGCGTTAAAAGAGCAAAGGACGCTGAAGCGCCCTCACCAGACGAAATCCTTAGCCCCAAAGGGCTTCGCTCTCTCAGCACGGGTCTTTAGGCCCGTGCGAGAAGGGGAAAAGCTATTAGCCTGAGTTCGATAATTAAAGCTGAGCATGTCATTTCGGAGCCGGAGGCGGAGAAATCCCTCAGACATTCCGATAAGTGAAGCCTTCGCCGGAGGAAAATGGGCGTTGTCGCTTCAATTTTCCCAGCCAGCCCCCTTTCATTAGTATTGTCACAGGGATTTCTCCGCTATCGCTGCGAAATGACATGAAGCACATCGATTTCCGAATTTAGGTTATTACATTCTGTCGCGTATCCGCTCAATGGCCCAGGCGGCATGCTCGCGGATGAGCGGTTCAGGGTCTTGCAGCGCCGGCTCCAACGCCGGTAGCGCCGCCGGGCTGCCCCAGTTGCCTAAGGCTACGGCAACGTTGCGCAGCAGTCCGCGCCGTTTGGTGCGCTGTAGGGGCGTGCCTTTGAAGCGGGCGCGGAACCCCGCTTCGTCCAATGCCATTAATTCGACCAGCTTGGGCGCGACCCAGTCCGGGTCGTAGCGCAGGAAATCGGCGCGGCCGGGGTGGCTGTAGCGCCGCACCCACGGACAAATCTCCTGACATTCATCACATCCGAAAATCCAATTCTTGAGCAGTGGACGCAGCTCCGGCGGGATCGATCCACGCAGTTCGATGGTCAGGTAGGAGATGCAGCGCCGGCTGTCCAGGATGTACGGGGCCGGAAAGGCGTGCGTCGGGCAGATGTCCAGGCAGCGGGTGCAGCGGCCACAAGTGCCGAGCCGCTGCGATTCGCCGGGCAAACTGACTTGGTAGGTCGCGCCGCCGTCAGAGGCGGGTTGGTCAATCTCTAGATCCAAATCGACCAAAATTTCCCCCAAGAACAGGTAAGAGCCGAGCCGCGGGCTGATCAGCAGCGTGTTTTTGCCGATGAAGCCCAAGCCGGCTTGGGCGGCGAAGCCGCGCTCGAGGATGGGGCCGGTATCGATGTAGGATCGCTGGCGGAGCAGCCGGCCGGTCTCCTGCTCGATGAAGTCACCCAGGGCGCGGAGCCGGGGCAGGATGACGTCGTGGTAGTCGAGGCCCCAGGCGTAGCGAGCGATGCGCCCGCGCGTGGGATCGGCCCACAGATCGGCCGGCGGATCGAGCCTGAAGTAGGACAGGCCGACGACGACCACCGCCTGTGCGCCGTCAACCACGGCGCGGGGGTCCTCCCGGCGTTGGGGGTCGCGGGCCAGCCACTGCATATCGGCCTGGTAATTGTTGGCCAGCCAGCGGTGATAGGCTTCGGCGTGGGGAGCGCGTTCGGCCGGGGCAATGCCAATCAGGTCGAAGCCCAGGTCGTACGCTTTGGCTTTGATGCGTTGGGTGAGAGACATAGGGGGTGAAGGGTGGGACGTGGGACGTGAAACACCACGTCCCACGTCCCACGTTGGATTTAGTTATGCCCGTTAATGTGTTCGGGACCTACTTCCCAGGTATCGGCGGAGTGGAGGAGTTTGCGCAGATCGCCTTTGCCCCGGGTGGCCACGGCTTGATCGATCTGACTGAGAGCGCCTTCTTCGTACGAGAGCTTTTGGACATCGCGGAAGACCCCGATCGGTTCGGGGAAAGCGGGCTGGCGCATGCGGCTGAGGAAGAAGGCCAGACTGGCCGGGCCATCTTCATCGTGAACCAGCAGCTCATCCGGCGAAACGTCGGCCAGCGACACCACTTCCGGGGTCAGGCCGTTCAAGCGGATGCCTTTGTCGCGTTCTTTGCCGAAAATCAGGGGTTGGCCGTCTTCCAACTCAAGGATGTGATCCTCTTTGGTTTGGTTGTCGGTGGCGTAGCCCCAGGCGCCGTCGTTGAAGATGACGCAGTTCTGGTAAACTTCCACAAACGAGGTGCCTTTGTGGGCCGCGGCCCGTTTGAAGACTTCGCCCATATGCTTGACGTTGGTGTCGATGGTGCGGGCGATGAAGGTGGCCTCGGTACCGACGGCGACTGACAGCGGGTTAAGCGGCTGCTCCACCGAGCCCAACGGCGACGACTTGGTTTTGTGGCCTTGCAGCGAGGTTGGCGAGTACTGGCCCTTGGTCAGACCGTAAATCCGGTTATTGAACAGGATAATGTTGACATCGATATTGCGGCGTAGAATATGGATCAGATGGTTGCCGCCGATGGATAGGCTATCGCCGTCGCCGGTGATGATCCAGACGCTTAGGTCGGGATTGGCCAGCTTCAGGCCGGAAGCCAAGGTGGGCGCGCGGCCGTGAATGGAGTGAATGCCGTAGGTATTCATATAGTAGGGGAATCGACTGGAGCAGCCGATGCCGGAGATGAAGACGATGTTTTCTTTGGCAATGCCCAAATCCGGCAGCGTTTTCTGCATTTGGGCCAAGATGGCGTAATCGCCGCAGCCGGGGCACCAGCGCACTGCCTGGTCCGACGAGAAATCTTTACGGGTAAGTTTGATAGGTTCGCTCATTATTTTTCTCCGTGTATATGCTCTGTATTAACGTCTACTCGACCAGTGACAGGATTTTCTCAGTCACTTCTCTAATGGTGAAGGGCCGCCCTTGCACTTTGGGATACGGAATAAAGGGCGTCTCCAAGCCGTATTGCCCGCGCAGCAGGAAGATCAACTGGCCCATGTTCATCTCCGGCACCAGAATCCGGTCAAAGCGGCGGACAATGCTGTCCAGGTTTTTGGGGAAGGGGTTCAGATAGCGAATGTGGGCGTGGGACACGGCGTAACCCCGGCCCTGCACCCGTTTGACCGCCGAGCGAACCGCGCCCAGGGTGCTGCCCCAACTGACCACCAGCAGGTCGCCTTCTTCCGGACCGATGAGGGTTTGGGAGGGGATATAGTCGGCTAATTTGGCTATTTTTTCGGCCCGAGCTTTGACCATTTGCTCGTGATCGAACGGCATATAGGAGACGTTGCCGGTGTCGGGCTGTTTGCCCAGGCCGCCCAGGCGATGCTCCAGGCCGGGTGTGCCGGGAATGGCCCAGGGTCGGGCGAAGGTTTCGGAATCGCGCTTGTAAGGCTCGAAGGGCGCTGCGCCGTTGGAGGGCGCGGACGGATGTTTGACGACAATCGGGGGAATATCGTCGGGATCGGGAATGAGCCACGGTTCGGCGCTGTTGCCCAGGTAGCCGTCACTTAAAATAAAGACGGGGGTCATCGCCCGCACGGCCATGCGGAAGGCTTCGACGGCCATGAAGAAGCAGTCGCCGGGCGTGGCCGGGGCCACCACCGGTACCGGGCTTTCGCCGTTACGCCCGAACATGGCTTGCAGCAGATCAGACTGCTCGGTTTTGGTCGGCAGGCCGGTGCTGGGGCCGCCGCGCTGAACATTGACGATGACCATGGGCAGTTCCAGCACCAGGGCCAGGTTGATGGCCTCGCTTTTGAGGGCGACGCCAGGCCCACTGGTACCGGTGGCGGCCATCGCCCCGCCGAAAGCCGCGCCGATGGTCGAGCCCATCGCCGCGATCTCGTCTTCGGCCTGGAAGGTGCGGACATCGAACTGTTTTTGGTTGGCCAGGTTGTGCAAAATATCGCTGGCCGGGGTAATAGGATACGAACCGTAGAAGAGCGGCTTGCCGGCTTTTTGGGCGGCGGTAATCATGCCCAAGGCTATGGCTTCGTTGCCGGTAATACGGCGATAGACCCCGGTTTTGAGATGAGCCGGCTGAATATGGAAGCGAGTTTGGAACGCCTCGGTGTTGTGGCCAACGTCGTAGCCGGCGATTAAGGCCCGTTTGTTGGCATCGACCAGCAGCGGATCTTTGGCAAATTTCTTCTCAATATAGGTAAGGGTGGTTTCCAACGGCCGGTCGTAAATCCAAAAGGTCAAGCCGAGCGAAAAGAAGTTCTTGCAGCGATCTTTGTCGCGGGTGGATAACTCTTCGAGATCGGCCAGCGCGTTACGGTTTAAGGTCGTGATCGGCAGCTCGTAGATGTCGTAGCCGTCTAAACTGCCGTCTTCCAGGGGATTACTGTCGTAATCGGCCTTTTTGAGGTTGGCGTTGTTAAAGGCATCGGTGTTGACAATAATTTTGCCGCCCGGCTCCAGGTCGGGCAGGTTGGCCTTGAGCGCGGCCGGGTTCATGGCCACCAACACTTGCGGCGCGTCGCCGGGGGTGAGAATCTCCTCGCTGGAGAAGTTGACCTGAAATCCGCTGACCCCGGCCAGGGTACCGGCCGGCGCTCTAATCTCGGCCGGGAAATCGGGCAGGGTGCTGATATCGTTGCCAAAAACAGCCGAGGTGTTGCTAAATTGCAACCCGGTCAACTGCATCCCGTCGCCGGAGTCGCCGGCGAAACGGATGATGACCGACTCGATGTCTTGGTACTCTACATGATGTTTACTTTCGGGCATAAAATATCCTCCAAATTTTACAAAATGATAGGTTAGCACTTAACTGCAAACTGCATCTCCTCTCCGGAGTTTACAACCTTATGGTAGCTGTTGCCGAGCCAGGCGTGGGGCGCTTCTACCCATGAGATCAGCCGGGTTCGTTAATTCAGATCGCTCGGACCCCTGTCCGGTTGGGTCGGTATAGCCCTTGGGCTAATGGATAGTGTGTATGCCTCGCCTGCCTGGTTCGACAAACGTACTCGTCACCTGAGCCGTTACACAGGGTTTGTGAAAAATAAGGAGGAGTGATAAGGGAAGGAAAAGGTATGAAGGTGGGGCGCTTTGGGCTTGGTCTTATTCGAGCCGTGGCAAAGTTTTTAGTTTTTATCGATCCAAGTTATTTGGACCTTAATGAAAAAAGCCCGCAGACTAACTGGGGCTCTAAGATCTGTAACAAAGTTAACGACGTGATATTTTCACAGGCATTAGGGAGTCCCGCCATCGGAATATTTTGCTGGGAAAATAGTACAATATTTATTAATGATAATATAAAAAATCGGATCGATTTAAATTATACACGAAAGAGACGGCATGGCAAGTAAAAATGGTTGCCGGCAGTCATAAACTTTAATATCCGTTGTCAGGGTAAAGCCGTTTTTCGTTGCTATAGGGATAAATCAACGGGATATTGGCGTTGTTTAACTGCTCCTGAATTTTTTTCCAGTAATTGGCATCGAACAGATCGGAATGATGTTCGACAAAAACGTCGCGCAAATCGTCGCGCAGCCCTAAGAATTGCGGGAACTGCTCCGGAAAGATATCGTCCTCGTCGTAGGCAAACCAGGGCTCGTCGGAAAATTCGTCCACATAGGAGCGAGCCGGCGGCATGCGCCTGAATTTACAGTCGGTGATTAGACTGATTTCATCGTAATCATAGAATAAGACCCGCCCATGCCGCGACACGCCAAAGTTTTTCAGCAGCAGGTCGCCGGGGAAGATGTTGGTGGCGGCCAAATCTTTGATGGCGTTACCGTAGTCGATGACCGCGGCTTGGGCGGCATCTTCGTCGGCTTCGTTGACGTAGATATTAAGCGGAATGACCCGGCGCTCGATATAGGCTAGGCTGATGGTAACCTCATCCTCAGTCACCTCCACCGCGCTGGCAGCGACGGCTTGTAGTTCATCCAAGAGGTCTTTAGAAAAATATTGCCGGTCGAATTTCAAGCGCTCGAACTTTTGAGCATCGATCAGCCGGCCGGCCCGGTCGTGCATAAAGACCAGGTAATATTTGTCCTTGACCGCCTGGTGATTGGTCTTTTTGGGGGGATCGAAGCGATCTTTGATAATCTTGATAATAATATCATAATCGGGCATGGTGAAGGTGACCATGACCATGCCGCGCTGGCCGCGCGCGATTTCAAACTTGTTGTTGGTGTAAGCAAAGTGGTGCAGAATGTCGCGATACAGCTCGGTTTTACCGTGTTTATTGTAGCCGAGCGAGATATACAGTTCGGCAATCCGCTTGCGGGGCATAATCGAACGCAAAAAGCGCACCAGGTCGTAGGGGCGGTCCACATCGATGTGAAAATAAGAGCGGGCAAAGCTAAAGAGGATGCTGGCGTCGTCCTCATTCAACAGCAGGGCATCGATCACAATGCCGTCTTTATAGCTGCGCAGGGCGATGACGATGGGCACGATATGAGAGCCGCTATACAGCCGGCCAACCAGGTAAGCCGCTTTACGGCGGAAGAAGGCCGCCTTGATCATCTCGGCCCACTCGA
>JAGRCC010001026.1 GCA_020433785.1 Anaerolineae bacterium | reverse complement strand
CCTCCTCGGCCCGCTTGCGTTCGGTAATGTCACGAACAAATGTAACCAAGGTTTTGGGAGTTCCTTGGTCATCACGGATTAACGTTGTACTAAATTCCGCATCGAAGTATGCTCCGTCTTTTTTCCTGACCGCCATTTTCACACCACGGATTTGATCTCCCTCAAAAACGGGAGCTGCCCGTTCCTTAGCGATATCTTTTGCCTCAGGCACAAGAAGATCAAAGGTCGTGGTGCCACTTCCGATTATTTCATCGACACTGCCAAACCCGAAGAGTTTAGCAAAATTCGAATTGGCGGAAATAATATGGCCCTCTATATCATTATGAACAATGCCATCATGACTGGCCTCGACCAACAATTGGTATTGACTTAGGCTGTCCGCCAGGGCTTTTGCCGCTTGTTTGATCTCGGATACATCGGTTAGGGTTAACACCACCCCGGCGATTTGATTGTCCACGGTGCGATAGGGCATGATCCGCAAAAGATACCACCGGCCATCTTCAGTTTGAACTTCCACTTCTTTGGCCAACTGGATCTTCAGAACTTCCTGCGCGTCTTGCATCAACTGTCTATAACGTAATTTATGAACAAATTGCTTCAATGGACGCCCAATATCAGCGGGAATCAAATCGATCATTTGTCTGGAAGAGTTGGTAAAGCGGCGAATACGCAAGTCAGTATCCAGGAAAATGATGCCCACCTGCGTGTTTTCCATCAGGTTTTTGATATCGTTATTGGCAAAGGTCAATTCGTCTACCCTGGATTCCAATTCGCCGTTTACGGTTATCAATTTCTCGTTGGCCGACTGTAATTCTTCTTTTGAGGTTTGCAGTTCTTCGTTGATGCTTTGCAGGTCTTCATTGGCAGAATACAACTCTTCGTTGGCCGCTTTTAGTTCCACGTTGCTAGTTTCCAACTCCTCGATTACGGTTCGTAGATATTCCCGGGTGTATTTGAGTTCCTGTTCCAATTCTGAAATGTGCCGGGTAGGCGAGTAATCCGTCTCTTCCGCTTTCTCCTCGTCACCGGAGGGTAGCAGGGGGGGCAGAGCGGTAAAGGTAACCAGCATCAGGCCCTGTATATCCGTGGGTTTGAGAACCGGCGTGACGATCAGTTTGACCGGAATCGTGCCCCCCTCATTTTTAACCGAAATCCCCTTGATGATCTGGGGCTTTTTCTGTACTCTGGCGTTGCGCACGGCGGTGGATAGCGGCATCCGTAAACCCTCGTGCGCTATTTCGAGGATGTTGGTACTGACTTCACCGGTGCTCTGTTCCAGATATTTGCCGGTAGGCCCGTGGACATATAGCATTTCACCTTTTTCGTCGATCAAAATGCTGGTCGAGGGGTATTCGGCTAGAATAAGTTGCTCGGTCAGTTCACGGGCGCTGGTCGGCTTTTTCGGAAAATTGTCCAAGTGATTTGTAACTTGCTTCATCGGATCCGAAAATTCAAGGAGGGTCTTAATATCCGCCACAAAATCTGTCCGTTTGAATAGCTTCCATTTTGGGTCAAGCGTCCGGAACAGCTTGTGCGCATCACCTAGCGTCTCTGAAGTTCCCAGAAAAAGGCAGCCCCCGGAAGCCAAAGCAAAATGAAATAGCACCAAAAGCCTTTGCTGCAATTCAGTTCCCAAATAGATCATTAAATTACGACAACAGATCAGATCCAGTTTGGAAAAGGGGGGGTCTTTGGTCACACTTTGCACGGCAAACACAACCTTATCGCGGAGCTGGCGTTGTACCTGATAGCTGTTATCCTCCTCATCTTGGATAAAAAAACGTTGTAGACGTTCGGGCTTTACATCCGCCGCGATACTGCTTGGATACCGCCCCTCGCGGGCCATGTTGATGGCCGCCTCATCAATATCCGTGGCAAATATCTGGATTTCAACCGGCCAGCCCCGTTGCTCTATCTGTTCATGCAGCAGGATCGCCACCGAATAAGCTTCCTCACCCGTGGAACAGCCTGGAACCCAAACCCGAATCGGCCGCGGCTGCGCCTGTCGTTCCGTGAAGAGCGGCACAATGACCATTTGTTCCAGGTGGTCAAAGGCTTCGGGGTCGCGGAAGAAACGGGTAACGCCAATGAGCGATTCCCGAAATAGCGTTTCAATCTCTACAGGCGTCTGCTGTAAGTACCGCAGATAATCCTCTACCTGGGTAATTTTATTAACCATCATCCGCCGCTCGATCCGGCGCATAAGGGTATTTTCTTTATATCCTGAAAAATCATGCCCGGCGTGGTTCTTTAGCAGAATAAAAATCTGCTCAAGGTGATCGCTGCTACCACGTTCGAATGGCCCGGTCTCCCCGTCTTTATGCGGTGACTTCTCTTGTGGTGTTTTTTCTGGCGTCATAGTCAACTTCTCTTTTCCAAATGGCCAAATTGAGCCACAGGCATCTAGACAGTAAACATACCGTCTTAGCCGGCTTCACTCTCAATTTTGATGCTGCCAGCTAAGAATAATGGCGTAAGTCAAAAGCAAAAATAGACTAACCGGCAGTGCTTCAGGCGAAGAACTGCCGCCTATTGATAGAAGGTTACATCATAATTGGTAATGAATTAAGACTGGACGCAAGATCGGTTGATCTGAAAATAAAAGTCGCTCAGGGGTAAGCGAGGTAGTACAATTTGGTTGATGGGCAATTAATTTGTATTGTACTCGGAATTGGCTCAAAATGACAGGATATGAGCTTAATATCACATTCCTCCAGAAGTCACGCATGAAAGGTTAATCCAATGGATCGTTTCTTTACATACCTCAACCTTTTCCCCATGCCCCTCTGGCTGGCGATGATGTTTGCCCCGCGCCATCCCCTAACCGAGCGCCTGGGTCGATCGGGCGCGATCTTCGGCCTGGGCGCGCTGCATTACGTTATCGCTATTATCATTGCCCTAAAGTATGGCCCTCAAGAACGACAACAGGCCGGCCAGCCTGACGCCATCGATGTCACCTCCCTCAACGGTATCCGCGATATATTGAGCACGCGCTCCGGGACGCTGGCTGCCTGGGCGCATATGCTGGCGCTCGATCTGTTCACCGGCGGTTGGATTTATCGCCAATCGCGCCAACTCAACGCGCCCGCTTGGGTGCGCATCGGATCGCTTTTCTTTACGCTCATGATGGGGCCGTTGGGGTTGCTGTTATTTCTGCTGTGGCGGCTATTTGGTCGTCAAACCGTGGAGTTAGGACCAAGAAGTAGGGAGTGAAGGGTCAAATCCGATTACGCCTTACTCCCTACTCCACTCGGATAGTAAAAAGATAGCTCCCTTCCACGATAGAAATCATCTGGTTGAGTATGGATAGGAATACTTTCCTGGAGTATAATATCAGTATTCAAGTGAAATAGAGCTTGCGCTGTTGCCCCATCAGAGCTTGGAGCTGAAAAGGTAATTATCTGCTAAGTCTGCCTTCTCAACACGTTATCGGCGCGAATTCTACAATAAGGATCATTACCATATAAAAAGGAGACTCCACGATGAGTACAGTTGTAGGCGTTTATAAGGATGTGGCTGAGGCCCAAAAAGTAGTTGGGGCGCTCAAGGAAGCCTATTACACCGACGAGCAAATTAGTATGGTGGCCGCTAACCCCGATGATAAGTATGGGACCTATGTCAACGGTCATACGGATTACCGGGATGATGATGTATCAGGTGGTGAAGGGGCCGTTGTCGGTGGGATTGAAGGGGGCTTGATTGGTCTAACCCTGGGCTTGGGCGCCTTGCTCATTCCCGGCGTTGGTCCAATTGTGGCCATGGGCCCCCTGTTGGCCGGCCTGATTGGGGCGGGAGTCGGGGCCGTTACCGGCGGCGTTACGGCTTCACTGGTTGATTTAGGTGTGCCTGAGGACCGGGCCCATTTGTACGGCAAGGCTATGCACGAAGGTTATACGCTAGTGGCAGTCAGCGGGCTTAACCACGATCAAATCGATAATGTTGAAGATATCATGAATGTCTTCGACGTGGTTGATATTGATGAACGCAGCGAATATTGGACGACCCAAGGCTGGACCGGGCACGCCCCCAACGAATCAACGACGCTATAATTTGTTGACGATAACCAGAGTAAACGTGTTATTTTCGTTCTACTCAATGGCGGCTCAGTAAGCCGGCGCCGGCCGTACCTTTAGTGGCCCCCTAACTGGAGTGTATGGCCGGCGCCCTTCAAGGCCGGGGTAGATATTCCCTCTCAACCCGTTTACCTCTGTTTCAAATTGACGTTTGACCTCATTTTAACTATACTCTATCCTCAATCGTAAAAGAAGGTTTGCTCAGCGATGAGTAACTGCATATTTCGCGCCACGACAGACGGCACTTCAAAGTTGG
>JAGRCC010001025.1 GCA_020433785.1 Anaerolineae bacterium | reverse complement strand
TTTTATTTCAAGTTAACGTCTTTACCGGAGGTCAAGTGAAATCAATCATTACAAAACAAGATATATCAACCGCGGGCGGCGAGACCCAGACACCTGCGGCCCGGCGGGCGCTCAGTGGCCTTGCGCTGGCGATGTTACTGGCTTCACTGGGTATCAGCATCCCTAATGTGGCCTTGCCGACATTGGCTCAATCATTCGCCGCCTCTTTTCAAGCGGTGCAATGGGTTATCATTTCTTATCTCCTGGCCGTCACCATCATGATTGTGGGGGTAGGACGATTAGGTGATCTTGTGGGTCATCGACGGGTACTATTAGCCGGTATCGGCCTTTTCACCGTGGCTTCGTTTCTATGTGGGATTGCCCCCACCCTGTGGATGCTCATTGTGGCTCGGGTGGGGCAAGGCCTTGGGGCGGCGATTTTGCTGGCGCTAACCGTGGCCCTTATCCGCGAGACAGTTCCCAAGGAAAGAACGGGCAGCGCGATGGGGCTGCTGGGAACCATGTCCGCGATTGGTACCGCTCTCGGCCCGGCGCTCGGTGGTTTTCTGATTGCCGGACCGGGTTGGCGGTCTATATTTCTCATCTTAGTGCCGCTGGGTATCCTGAACTTCTTTCTGGTTCATCGGTACCTGCAAATCCATCGGCGAGGTGGAACAATCAATCGGAGCGACTTCGACAGTTTGGGCACGCTCTTACTAGGCCTGACCCTCGCGGCTTATGCTTTGGCGGTGACGGTGGGGAATAGTCATTTCAATCGGTTCAACATGGTTCTGTTGTTGGTCACCGTCTTGGGGGGAAGCCTCTTGGTGTGGGCCGAGGCGAACGTGGCCTCGCCTTTGATCCCATTAGGGGCGTTCCGTAATATGATATTGAGTACCAGCCTGGTCATGAACGCCCTCGTCGCCACGGTGATGATGACCACGCTGGTGGTCGGACCTTTCTATCTGGCGCTGGCCCTCGGGCTTAATGAAGCGGGTGTCGGAATGGTGATGGCTGTTGGCCCCATTATTTCTACCCTGAGCGGTGTCCCGGCCGGTCGTATGGTTGATCGATTGGGTGCGTCATTCATTATCATTGTTGGACTCATCGAAATGGCCGTTGGGTCATTTGCTCTTTCAATACTCCCGGCGATGTTCGGTCTGGTGGGCTACATGGCGGCCGTCATGGTTTTAACCCCTGGCTATCAACTGTTTCAAGCGGCCAACAATACGATCGTGATGATGGATGTGAACATAGACCAGCGGGGCGTTATTTCCGGCCTGCTCAATCTGTCTCGCAACCTGGGGCTGTTGACCGGTGCATCCGTTATGGGCGCTGTGTTCGCTTTCACCCTGGGGACGATGGACATCACCGCAGCGCGTCCTGAGGTCGTTGCCACCGGTATGCAGATTACATTCGCTATCGCGTCGGGGCTAATCGTTGTCGCCGCCGCCATTTCGATTGGAAGCCGCGCTCTTTCAACCCGTCCTTGGAAAAAAGCTTGGGGCGGTTAACTCCCTCAGAAACGGCTTTAAAAGCCTGCAAGGGTCCACAGATAACCCAGCTGGTCACAGATATCATCAAAATTGTGATAAAAATCTGTGATTATCAGGGTAAATCTGTGGACAACTCTAACCCCCCACTGTTAAAACAGCGTCTCAGCATCCTGCCTGAACATTTTGTAATTGAGGCGTGCAGTTGGCAAAGTTGGTCGCAAATTGGGGGTAATTGCGCTGGGGTGCATTTCACATTTGGGGCAAACGGGTCCCGTGAATCGCTGAAGTCGCTGACAACCCTGAATTCGCTGATTTTCAATCGAAACGCCCTTGACCGGGGCCAAATCGGGCGACGTCCGTTACAAGATAACCCTTCAGCGCCATCATACGTTCTCAGCGTATTCAGCGATTCAAACTTGCCCCCCAATAGAAACGCACCCATTGCCTTGGCAAAGTTGGTATTGAATCGAAGTTGGGTTTATACTCTAACCTTTCATCGTTACAAACCTTGCCAAGCAGCGCCTTGCTCTAACGGAGTTTCTATGGCCCTGATTCGTCCGGCCACCCTACAGGATGCCGGCCAAATTCAAGCGATCTATGCGCCGATTGTGCGTGATACCGCCATCTCGTTTGAACAGATCGTGCCTTCAGAACCCGAAATGCAGCGCCGGATCAGCGAGACCCTTGACCAGTTGCCGTGGCTGGTGTGCGAGAACCAGGGGGAAATTCTGGGCTACGCTTATGCCGGGCTACATCGGACCCGGCCGGCGTACCAATGGTCGGTCGATACCTCAGTCTATGTCCAGACTCAGGCACGGCGAATTGGGATCGGCCGGGCGCTGTATGGCTCATTGTTTAAGATTCTTTGTTTACAAGGCTATGTCAACGCCTATGCGGGCATTGCCTTGCCCAATCCGGGCAGTGTCGGCTTGCATGAGGCTGTCGGGTTCGAGCCGGTGGGCATCTATCGTGAGGTCGGGTATAAACTTGGGGCCTGGCATGATGTGGGCTGGTGGCAGCGACGACTTCAACCGAAACCCGCTGCTCCCGAACAACCTCAAGGCATACAGGTTGTGCAGCAGACTCCTGAATGGCCCCTTGCTTTAGCGGCTGGAGAGTCGCTGTTACGAGCCTGAATTAAGCACGGGCAGAACAATGTCAACCGCAGGCGCCCCACCTGCGTCGAAAGGAGTGGTCAGTGTGACTCCAGAAAAAAGCCTTCAAACGGTTCGCGCTGAACTGGCCGCCGGCCTGGCCTTGCCGAAATGCCAGCAATGCGGCTGTATGGACAGTACGCTCAAGCATCTGGTCGCCGTTCTGCCTGCCATTGGCACAGCTGACGCCTCGGCTCTGGCAGAATATGGATCCGCTTGTCTCAATAAGATGCGTCCGCTTCAATACGCCTGTTTAGGGTGCGAATATTGCTTTCCTGCCGTTGCCCAAAACGCATTTGGTCTGGCCTTTCCCGTTCTCAGTCAAGCCGCAGTTGCTCTAAGCTGCGAGTTCCGAGTCCACGAGGAAAGTTGGCCACCTGTTGTGGGCGAATACGTTGTGGTAGACAAAACTGCTCCGGTTGCGGTTTCAACCCTGGCCAGCGTTCAACTGGCCGATGCCGTGGCGCACCGTAAGCCCAACGGACTGGCCATTGTCGGCAAGACTGAAACCGAGAATATCGGCATCGATAAAATCGTCAAGAATGTCATCACCAGCCCGACCCTTCGCTATCTGATTGTCGCCGGTGTAGACGCCAAAGGGCATCTGGCCGGTCAAACGCTATTGGCCCTGGCCGAAAATGGCGTTGACGACAAGGGGCGCGTCGTGGGTTCGCCGGGCAAGCGACCTATTCTCCGTAATGTTTCCAGCTCCGAAATACAAGCGTTCCGTGACCAAGTGCAAGTGATAGACATGATTGGCTGTGAAAGCCCCGTTGAGCTTAGCCGGCGAATTGAAGAATTAGCTCAACAAGTTACGCCTCCGTGCGGTTGTAGCGAATGTGGCGGAAAGTCGGCCGTTCCCCTTTCGATGACGCCCAATATCATAGCCACCGAACCCAGCGACGTTGTGAAGCTGGATCAGGCCGGCTACTTCGTCATCGTTCCGCTGCCGGCCAAGGGGGCTATCAATGTTGAGCATTATGCCTACGACAACGCGCTGCTGCGGGTCATCGAAGGCTCAACCGCGCGAGCCATCTACCAGACAATTATCGGCAACGGGTGGGTAACCGAGTTGAGCCACGCGGCCTATCTGGGAAAAGAACTGGCCAAAGCCGAATTGGCCTTACAACATGGCTTCAAGTACATCCAAGATGGGGCGTAGTGTAAAGCGAGGCAGCCGTTAAGGAGTGGCAACTAAATAACTTCAACCGTAACAAAGACGGAGATAGGGAGATAAGTCGATGAGGAGATTTATAAGGCCAACTATAAATCTCCCTATCTCTAATCTCCAATCTCTTATCAGGTTGTTCGAGTTATTTGCTCTTCATTCCTTACAAGGGCTTACCATTCACTACCGGACACTTCATGTAGCGTGAAGAAAAATAGAA
>JAGRCC010001024.1 GCA_020433785.1 Anaerolineae bacterium | reverse complement strand
GCTTTCTTAATTTACACTGTATTAATATTTCAACCTATTGTTTAGGGGCTAGATTAATTGCTCAATATGAAGCTAATAGGCTGGGTATTGGTTTACCGTTTCATCTCTTTGAATTAGTAGCCCAAGGGATGATTGCCTCCAAAACCGGTTACCCATTTCCACTTTATCCTGGCGCAGCCGACTTATGAACAATCTGGTAAAAACTCTAATTAACCAGATGTCTATCACCACCGGTACGGTACTGACTGATGAACATTTTCAGGTCTTAGAATATACCTATAGCTTCTATGAAAAAAATCGGGTTGGCCCACTCTACCAAAATATTAAGCGACATACCGGCGTTACTAAAGAAGCTATCGAACAGCTCTTTCCTCACGGGCTCAATTCGGTTTACACCTGGGTCGGAATTCCGATCTACTCCGCTTATGACGGCTGTAAACCCTTTGTTTCAATAGAGATAGACCATATACAGCAGGTTTATCTGGATTATAATGGCACTACCCCGTTAAGGCCAGAGATTGTTCATACTTTAAGCCGATTTCAAGCTGAATCCACGGGGTTTGGCAATCCCAGCAGTAGTACTAAGTTAGGTAAGCAGGCCTACGATCTCATCCATAAAGCTCGCTGTCAACTGGCAGACTGTTTAGGTGTACCTGCTAATGAGATTGTTTTTACTAGCGGTGGCTCCGAGGCGAACAATCTGGCGCTGAAGGGTTTAGCCTTTCAGCATTTGGAAAACAAGGGCCACATCATTACCGGGGAAACCGAACACCCATCAGTGCTTCGTACTCTCGAGTTTTTACAGCACCTGGGTTTCGCAGTCACTTATTTGCCCGTTGAACCAGACGGCTCCATTTCACCCCAAGCAGTTAAAGATCATCTTCGCCCAAATACAATTTTGGTGTCGATTATGGCAGCCAACAACGAAATTGGCGTTATCAATCCCCTAGCCGAGATTGGTCAGGTATGTCAAACAGCCGGTGTGCCGTTTATGGTCGATGCCGTCCAGGGTTTTGGTAAAATTCCGCTACACCCTAAGTCGTTAGGTATTTCGCTCTTGACGCTATCAGGTCACAAGATTTGTGCGCCCAAAGGAATTGGCGCTTTGTTTGTTGATAAAAATGTTACGCTTACTCCTCTTGTTCACGGCGGTGGTCAAGAATTCGGGCTACGCGCCGGCACCGAGAATGTGGGTTCGATAATAGCCTTAGGGCAAGCTGCTATGCTGGCATATATCGAGATGAAACAGGAAAACGAGCGATTGCTAGACCTAAGAAATTTATTTTTAGCCGAATTACAAAGAATTGTACCAGGCCTGATCGTTAACGGTTCGCTTGAACACCGGCTGCCGAACAATCTTAATGTTGGCTTTCCTGATGTCGATAGCGGGTCGCTGCTGCTGAGCTTAAATCAGATAGGCGTTTACGTTTCAGCGGGTTCGGCATGTAGCGCCGGTAGTCGCACTGTTTCCCACGTTATTAGAGCGCTCGGTGTCAACACCGAGCGCTATGGCATCATCCGTTTTAGCTTTGGACTGCAAACTACCCAAGCAGATCTCGAGTATTTACTCAACTACCTGCCCCAAATTCTCAATCAGCTTTGAATACCATAGACGAATATACGATAGGCTTTGATAGCACTATTGAAAGGAAGCGTGCTTTAGTTTTCGATATTATGCCTGCCGAATTTTTGGACTGGTATTGTACCCATGTTCACCGAACGGATGAAGTTCCTCAAGCCAGATTTGTTCAAGCAGCGTCAATTCATCACTGATGTTGAAGTTTGGATCGTCTTTGACCTTCACCACTTCCAATATTTCGAAGACAAACTTATCCGGACCATATTCATTCCATTCCTGTTGGAGTATTTTATTACGATGCGATCCGATGGTGAGCATAAACTTGTGGGAATTTAACGGTCCGTCGAGATTCAGGCTGCTGCCAAGCAGCACCTTGCCATTCTCGGTGTTTTTCACTTGGAAGACACCGGCCTGTTTCACTCTTTCTTTGTATTCTCTTTTGATATCCTTTTGTGATTTCATTCGAGTAAAATCCTCCATCCTCATAAATTACAGTTTTAACTCAAGAAAATAAATTCCTCGCGGGCCAATAACTACCAACTGCTGCCCATTGGGAAGCCAATCACATTTTGACAAAGCACCATCGACTCGCAGAACTGAGAGCATTTGGCCAGTGGATATTTCCCACAGTCGGATGGTGTTGTCTTTAGACACCGACAGTAGCTGTTGGCCGTTTGGTCTAAAGGCGCTATGCAGTACTGGGCCTGAATGGCCGACCAGAAGGCGGTAGAGTTCGCCCGTCTGGCTGTCCCAGACGCGGACAGAATTATCATTGGACGTCGAAGTGATGAACGCATTATCGGGGCTGACCGCACAACTGTAGACTGACCCGGTATGCCCATTCAGAGTTAGCCAGGGGCGACCTGTATCCCCGTCCCAAATTTTTACGATTTGGTCGGTTGAGACGGAGACAATCAGCGTTCCGTCGGGGCTAAAGATGCAACCGTTGACGCCCCGTAGATGGCCGGTTAAAGTTAATCGTTCATGTCCGGAGTCTGCAGCCCACACTTTCAATGTGCCGTCCTCCGAGGCGGAAACGATGGTGCGACCATTCGGGCTAATTGCACCATCGTTGACTGACCACATGTGGCCGATGAGCGTGGTTCGCTCAACTCCTGTTTTAGCATCCCATACTCTAATGGTGCGGTCTTGAGACGATGATACGATTTTTTTGCTATCGGGGCTAATGACTAGGCTTGTCACCGGTCGCATATGACCTTTTAATAAAAAGCGTTCGGCACCGGTTTGATAATCCACAACACAAATGTCGTTGTCAATGGTATCAAAAAGAATTGTCCGACCATCCGCACTGACGGCACCGCTATTGCCCATAGTCTTATGACCAGTGAGCGTATGCAGTTCATGGCCGATTTCCGTGTCCCATACTTTGAGGGTGCCATCCTGTCCCATCGATACAATTTTTGAGCCGTCTGCGCTCAAATCACAGGAAACCACAGGTGTTCGGTGCCCATTTAGCGTTCGGATCAGGCTGGCGTTGGGCAGGTCGGGCAGGCGGCGAGCTGCGGTGAGCAGGGGCCCCGGGAGTTGCGCCTCCCCGGCAGCAGCGATCGCTTCCAGGCCGCGGACGTGAACGATGCGGCTGTGCAGGATGTTGGTAATCTCGGTGAGGCTGGTGGCCTGATTGAGCAAGTGGCTTGCTTGGGAAATACTTTGCTGGAGACGGGGCAGAACTGCATCGTGAGGAGCAACCTGTCTGGCAGCGAGCAGATCGGTTTCTGCCGCGTAAGCGCCTACCAACTGAATCTTAATCACCAGATAGGCTAAATCTTTGACCGTTTCGGTCAGTTCGATTATGCGCTCGGCTCTTAGTAAATGATAACTTAAATGTGACCAGAGATAAATCTCTGACTGGGGCAGCTTGGCCCACATAGGTCGACCCGTCGCCCGGCGAGGCAGATGGGCCGCTGCTGCATCCAAATATTGACTGTGTAGAGCCACCAAGTTACAGGTACTGGTTTGGATTAGAAAACTATGCACGATTTGTGGCAGGGTGAAATAACCCTTATTTGGCTCAAAATGGACCAGCAGCGACAGTTGGGCCAAACGCCAGCCCAATCCAGCGACATCGATATCGGGCCATTTTGACGTGGTACGCCATAACCTGTCTAATTCTTCAAAAGAAATATTGACTTCCCCCGGAAAGATGACCAGTTAGTAAAAACGTCGACGCTCTTCATCGGTGAGCAGTTCCAAACTTACGGCCAGAGTCTGGCCAACCGCTTGCTCTCGGGCAGCCGTGTTGTGGATGTCAAAAGCGGTCAAGCCCCTTTTATTCAGGGCTTTATTTACGTAATTTAAAGCCGCTTCCAGCGATTGATTATTCTTAAAGATCCGATCACGTAGGGTGCTGTTGGCTAATTTGAGCAGCAGCGGCCAATAACCCAGCCGATCGGCCAGTGGTGGGAATGCTTGAGATAGGCCGTTCGGTAGTTTGTTCCGAAGTAAATCAATGGCTTCCGTAGCCGTCATAGCCGACACTTCGATCAGGTGGGTCCGAGGCGGTAAGATGGCTTCATCACGAGTAGTAATTAGACGGACGCAGTCAGGGCCGCCCTTCAAAAAGGGGGTGAGGTGGGCGGCGTTCCAGACATCATCGATAACTATCAAAATCCTGCGATCGCCCAAAAGCTGCACCAGTCGTGCTTGAGCTTCATCGACAACGGCGAAGCTGGGCCGTTCCCCGCTCAAGACTTCGATTAAATCAATCACGCGGCTAGTTAGATCGCCGGGATTGCGACCCAGCGTGACCCATAAAATACCGTCGTCATAGGCAGCCTGAATAGGGTCATGGTGGGAGATGGCTTTTGCCAGGATCGTTTTGCCATATCCACCGGCGCCGTACAGGCCGACAATACTACCTTGCCCCTCAATCACACTTCCTTCGATTTGCCGCAGTAGCTCGGCGCGGGGTACAAAATCATCGGCTAGCTTTTCCACCATAAACGGTACTCGCAGCGATTGGCAGGTGCGGTTCAATTCGGCTACCAGCTTCGACCACGCAGCCTCCGGTTGGTAGAAGCACGTGTCGCGTAGCCACCGAGGCAGGGTGTCGAGCGCCATTGGAGCCGCCCCCCAAACCGGCAATATGCATACCCCCCGCTGTCGAGCATAAGTCCACTCTTTTTTGACTACGACCGATCGCATGGCCGCCGGGGTGACAACTAATATCATAAAGTCAACCTGGTCCAGTGCTGCCACAATTTGTAGCCACCAATTTCGACCGCCTTCCATTTTAGCACGGTCACGCCAAACGGGAATGCCTTCGGCTTCAAGGCGGCTGGTTAATTCTTGGGCTAAATCTTCAGCGTCTTTGCGGGCATAAGAGATGAAAACGCGCGAGGGTCGGGTTGCCTCGGATGAGGTCGAGTGGCGAATGTCGATTGGGTCGGAGGGTTGGCTCGCGAATGTAGCCTCGGTCCCAAAATGCTCGAATAGAACGTCGACGGCAGCGGCTAGATCGGCATCTGCGGCTAATTCCATTTGTAGCTCGCGGGCCGCAGCCAACTGCTCATCGGCCATACTCTGAATGAAGCGGAGGGTGTATTTAGCCTGGCTGCCTAATAGCTGGTTAACCGTTTCAATCGCCTCTAAATCAAATTCTTGAATAGCCCGGCGCAGGGGCCAGATGATGCCGACTGCCGTTAGGGCGTGTTTTAGCGTGGCATCGTCAATGCCTGCTGCTTTTTTGGTCGCTTCGGCCAGCGACTCGCCAAGTTGAGTTTGCCAAGTGTCAAGGAAGGTCATGATTTATCCTGAGGAGCCGCCCCGCGTTAACTGCGTAATTTATGGCCCAATAAATAGGTATCGGGTAAAAGCCCATCCAATTAACCGTTACCCGCCACAATGTACGAAATTATTTTAGGACAAATTCTAGTAATAGTATAAGTATATCGTAACCAATCTTCAGTTAATGTCTAACAGATTGACCGGAAAATGAGCCGATTAACATTCAAAGCGGAGGAAGTAAGTGCCGGCCATGCTGACCGCAATTATGGACTTCGCCTCAGTGGAGCAAGCACAATCAAGCAGTGGTTCATCAACGAATAGGGTGGTCAGACAGACACCGGTGCGGGCATCCCAGACTTTGATGCTTTTGTCCCGCGATACAGAGACGATCGTCTGTCCATCGGCGCTGATGGCGCAGCCGGTGACGGAC
>JAGRCC010001023.1 GCA_020433785.1 Anaerolineae bacterium | reverse complement strand
GCTCAAATTCGGCGCGATCATCGGCGGTTTGATTCTGCTGCTGGCCGGTTGGTGGTATTGGCGCAACTGGCTGCTCTACGGCGATCCGACCGCTCTCTCGGCGCATCTACTCTATCGCGGCGGCGCGCTCGATCCTCGACCGACCCTGGCCGAACTGTGGCGCACCGAGCTCGTCGGGCTGGAACTCTCCTTTTGGGGCGCCTTCGGCGCGGGGCAGATCTTATTGGAACCCTGGCTCTACAACATCCTGCGCTGGATCAAATATATCGTCCTGGTCGGAATTATCATTGGCGTAATCCGTTTTGTTAGGTCGATACGGTCAGCAGACAGCCATCAGCCATCAGCGATTAGCAATCAACGGTCAGCCGTCAGCCGTCAGCCGTCAGTGTTCATCACTCATCACTCATCATTCATCATTCTTTGCCTCTTAACTTTTTGGACGTTCATTGTCTTCGCCGCTCTACTGCGCTGGATGCAGATCACCCCGGCCTCGTGGGGGCGACTGCTGTTTCCAACGTTGCCGGCATTGGGCATCTTAACCGCTTGGGGGCTAACGGAATTAGGACATTTCGCAGCCAGCCTTCGCTCTCATACTCCACGTCCCACGTCCCACGCCGTACTCAGTTTACTACTGCCCTCCATTCTAGTGATGATTCTCTTTTCACTCTCAGTGATCGCGCCGTTTCGATACCTTCAAGCGGCTTATGCCAAAACCCCTCTCATCGCCGAAAGCGACCTGTCCGACGACATCACCCGCCTCGATTGGCTCTATGCCGATTCACTGCGTCTCATCGGCTACACCATCGACCAACCCTCCATCAAACCGGGCGAATGGCTGCCGGTGACGCTGTACTGGCAAGCCGCACGCCCTATCGATCACAATTTTAGCGCCTTTGTCCATGTCCTAAACTCTGCGGGAGAGTCGATCGGCCAGGCCAACACGTACCCCGATGGCGGCAAGTGGCCGACTTCGATGCTGTCGCCAGGCCAGGTTTTACGCGATACCTATCATGTTTTTATCCCCCCAGACGCCGACGCGCCGGTAGCAACTCGCCTGGCACTGGGTATTTTCGATTTCGATGATCCGGCGCGGGCGGCGAAGCCAGCCGTTAATAATGCGGGTGAGATCGTCGAGCCAATTGTGGCTGGCGTACCCCTCCTGCCCCAGCAGTGGCCGGAATTGCAGCCGACGCATCCACTGGAAATCGACTTTGGCGGGCAAATTCGGTTAACCGGCTACGACTGGATTCACGAAACAGCCATAAAGCCGGGAACCCGGGTTCCCATAATCTTCTATTGGGAAACATTACTGCCGCCCGATCAAAATCTCAATCTGTTTATTCACCTGATCGACCCCACCACCCAAACTCAGATCGCCGGTTTCGATGGCCCGCCGCAGTTTCCTACCCAATACTGGCAGGCCGGCCACACCTTTATCGATACCCGTATGCTCGATATGCCGCTGGATTTGCCGGCCGGAACGTACGAACTGCAAATAGGCTGGTATAATCTCGATGACTTTGCCCGGTTGCCGCTTCTCGATGGTGAAGGGGATAGTTTGACGCTGTTTGAGGTGCAGGTGAATCGAGATAACTCCGATTAGGCAGTAGGCCGGCCTTGCGCTATAACAATAGAAGTGCAAACTTACCGGAGCGACAAAGCTGCCTTTTCAACCTCGATCAAAGCAGAGCTTTGATGCGCCATACTTTATATTCTACAAGTCAGATCGTCTCAGGTGAGTCCACCCCTTCAAGGAAATAATTGACTACCGACTACCGATATCTGACTAGTGCATTTTCAAGGAGTAACATCATGGATCAACAAACAAAACCCACTTGTAAGCTGATCAAGCCGGGGGAAACCTATACCGGCAAACAGGCGTTTACCTACTTTGCCGGCATCTCTGCCGAAAATACCGGCGCTCGCGGCATTTGTATGCACCTGTTGGTCATTCCGCCCGGCGGCCGGGCCAAAGCTCATCTGCATGAAAATCACGAAACGGCGATTTATGTTTTATCCGGCGAGGGGTGTATGTGGTACGGTGAGAATCTGGAGGACCATATGGTGTGCAGCGTTGGCGAGTATGTTTATATTCCGGCCGGCGTGCCCCATTTACCTTACAATCCCAGTGAGACCGAAACATGTACCGCCGTCGTGGCCCGCACCGACCCGAATGAGCAGGAGAGCGTTTTCCTCCTACCGGAATTGGATGACCTGCATTGACCGTTTAAGTCATAATGGCCTAATCAACATCGTGATCGCCCCTTGC
>JAGRCC010001022.1 GCA_020433785.1 Anaerolineae bacterium | reverse complement strand
ACCGCATCGAGCAGGTGCTACAGCAGGCCGCTCGCCGTCTTAACTTCGAACAGGTGGAAGATCTGTTGGCGGCTATCGCGGCGGGACGGGTCTCTAGCGAGCCGATTTTACACCCCATCTTCGCCACGGAGATTGTCCGGCAGGTGGAAACGCCGCCTGACATCCGCCTGTTTCCCCACCAGATGAGTCTGGCCCAATGCTGCAAACCCCGCCCCGGCGACGAGATCATTGGCCGTCCCCGCTATCGCGACCAAGAAGTGGTTCATCTGAAGATTCACCAGACCAACTGCAATTACATCACCAAACGAAATCTGGCCGGGGAAATTTCGCTCCGATGGCGCTTGCAGCCCCAACTCAAGGCTGTCTCCCGGCTGGAAATGACTGCTCTGGCAAAAGACACCCTACTGTACGATGTGATGAAGCTGTTTCGGAAAAATATACCCAACATCACCATCCACAAAGTGGACGCCATTACCCGCAGCGGCATGGTTCGCGTCAACCTAACGGTTGAAGCTAAGGATCAAAGCTTAATCGACAACATTCATCAAGAGCTGAAGGTGCTGCCGGGCCACACCATCAGCGAGGTCCGCCAGATGAAACTGCTGCTTTCGGAGCGAGAGGAGCTGGCCAAACCGGCCTCCTTGAGCGGCTTTAATCCGTATCGCCGCCAGCCGGTTAAAGAGCGCGAGATGTTTTTTGGCCGCTCGGCCGAATTGGATACGGTCTCGACGCTGCTGCGGGCCGGAACCGGGGTCATCATCGTGCAGGGCCAGCGACGTGTCGGCAAAACATCGCTGCTGCTGCATCTAAAAAAATATTACCTGAACCGCTTTGGCGTACTGCCTGTTTTTATCGATTTTCAACTTTTTGGCCGGCTGAGCGACGCGACCTTCTACTATGAGATGGCCAACGCGGTTTACAACGATCTGCAAGACGAGACTCGCGCCGGTGATTTGGAGCCACCGTTGCAGGAACTGTTTGAGCTGTCGCCTCCGGCTGAATTGATCAAATATCTAAAGAACGTCCAGCAGCATTTTGGCCTGAACAAACTGGTTTTGCTGATCGATGAATTTAGCCGTACAATTGACGCCTATCAACAACAGCGGCTGGACCGTACCTTTTTTGAGCAGTGGCGGGGCGTTATTCAAGCAACCATCCCCGAAGTGAGCTACACCATGGTGATCCAGCAGCAGAGTTATAATCAGTTACAGAGCCTTGATGACCAGACGACCGTGGCCCCTATCTGGCACTTGCTGGAATTGGGCGAACCCATTATTTTGAAACCTCTGGATGAAAAAGCGGCTCGACAGCTTATTGAACGCCCAACCTACAACATTTTAGATTATTCCCCTGAGGCTATTCGCGCCGTGTGGCGCTTGGCCGGCGGCAGCCCTTTTCTCATTCAGGCGTTTTGCTTCAATTTGGTCCGGTTTATGGCCTATAAAGGGGATCGACACGTCACGCTAACGGATATAGAATTGGTACAAGCTGAATTTATGCGCCCTAATGAGAGCCTATTTGCCCATTTATTAGATATTATTCAAGTCGAAAACGCGACTCTCATTGGTCGTCACCTGGTCAGGCTGATCGATGGGTCGGTCCGGGCCGTTTCCCTGGCGGAATTGACCACAGCGCTGCCGAATATCTCTAAAAAACGGATGCTTAGCACCTTAAAACAATTGACTCACCAACACATTTTGGTTGAACCCGAACTAGAAAGCTGGCAGTTTGCCAGCCAGCTTTTCAGCCGATGGCTCGCTGTCAACCGGATCCTTGAATAATCGCCCCCAATCACCCGAGACTAGTCGTCAAAGAAGGAGAGGAATACAATGGAGTCAATTAAGGCCCGCTTTTTTGGGCGCAAGACCATTATCGCCGATTTAGTGGCAGGCTTGCTGGCTCCCAGCCAGCCGCTCGATTTCTCATTGGTTGGCCCCAAATTGATCGGCAAAAGCCGCCTGCTCAAACATCTGGCCGATGAAGCCGGTCCCTTGCGCGGGACTGATCCCTATGGCTGGCGCCCCGAGCGTTTTAGAGGCGGTCATAACATCATTGTCGGACATTACGACTGCGATTGGCCCGCCGCTAAAGCCCATTTAACCGAATTTATTAGCCAGCGCCTCTCGGCCCAATTACAGGAGGAGGCCTACCGCCACTTTGATCTGGATTGGGGACGCATTAACAACGCCAGCTCGCCCGGCCAGCGTATCGGGCAGATGGTCCGCCAGCTCGATCAATTGCAAATACGCCTGGTGCTGCTGCTCGACAACTTCGACCACGTGCTGCGCAGCGAGCACGTCACCCCCGATATGGTCAACGAACTGCGCCCGCTGACCAACGAGCTGGGGCTGGTCGTCGCCACTGAAGAAGCCCTGCACGATCTGAATCAGAGCATCGCCGCGTCGCCGTTGTTCAATGTGATGCACCAACATTTTGTCGGGCTGCTGGAACCGGAAGGCGCTCAAACCTGGATCGAAGCTTACAAAGAACTCACCGACTTCACCCCCGAGGTCGGCGCGGTCCTGTTAGACATGGCCGGCGGGCATCCCTTCCTGCTGGCCCGAGTCAATGATATTTTGTTAGAAACCCAATCCCTTTTACCCGGCGTCGGCGTCATTGGCCTGGAGCAAATGCCCTTAATCAGCCTGCGCCTGGCCGAGTACGGTCGCCAGCTCTTTGAACTCAATTGGCACAAATTAAATGAAGCCGAGCGGGTGATGGTCAAACCGCTGGTTAAACAGCTTATCAAAGCGCCCATCCCCATCGGCCAGTTGCCGGTTGAACAGGTCACCGCCCTGAACTGGCTGATCAATCAGGCCATTGTCTCCTACCATCGCAACGCTTATCAAATCTTTTCTCCGCTCTTTCAAAAATTTCTGGTTGACAAAGAACAAAAAGGGTTGTTCGACGACACCCCATCGGCCCTGGTCATCGCCCATTCAGACAAGGTCTATGAGCAGCTGACGCCCAAAGAGGCCGAGCTGCTGCGCTACTTTGAAGCCAACAGCCACACCGTCATTTCGGTCGACACCCTCCTGGCCGATGTTTGGAATCAGCCGGAGGCCTCCCCGCGCCGGGTGCAGGAAGCGATCCGGCGGCTGCGCAATAATTTAGCCAAATACAAACCGCCCCTGGGCGTGATTGAAAATGAGCGCGGCGAGGGCTATCGCTATGTGCCTAACGCCCCATAAACATATATTGCAAAGCTGTTTAGCCTGTGATAAACTATGGTCAACTTTAGAAATGACTAAAGTAATCTCATATCCTCTTGTCGGCCACAACAGGGTGTGTCTGAATTTTTTGACCGGCGGGAACTATCCGAATTCCCGAACATCCAGACCCCTGACGACAGATAAGGATAGCTGCTATGAGAGCTGCATTTAACCCAATGAATAAACAACCCTCTGTTGATATTGCTAAAATAAAGAAAACTTGGGATAAGCTAGCAAATAGTTCACCTAACTGGTTGTTAGTGCCGTTATTAATGTACCAAAGTGACGGTTGGCTTGGCGTCATATTGATGGTCTCGATTGGCCTGGTCATCGCCGCCGTAGTCATTGGCGCTCTTTTATTGATCCTGCTGCGCCGGTCGTCGAGCCAAAAACCGCCGGCCATCGACCCGGCCGCAACGGAGCAACTGCCGGTCATTAGCGATGACGATCTGGACGCCACCCTGCCTAATACATCGGCCCTTAATGACGACGACATAGACGACGAAAAAGATAAGGATGACACCGAACCCAGTTTGCCGGTTATCAAAACCGTGGGTGAACCCAATGTATTTCCCATTTCCGGCGAGCGTCCGGCCGCGATCGGCTGGGAAATAGCCAGCTTGACCGATGTCGGCTTAAAGCGCGAACTGAACGAAGACAATATGCTTATGATCGAGGCCGAAAGCCC
>JAGRCC010001021.1 GCA_020433785.1 Anaerolineae bacterium | reverse complement strand
GAGGCCGATATCGCCTGGCGCTGGAACAGCCCGGTCCCTGGCCCGATCGAAATTCTGATTCATGCCGAAAAAATCGATGTCGGGGGAGACGGCGTCATTGTCTCCGTCTTTAAAAATACGGCCGATATTTCCACCGACCCCGTTTTCTCGCGGCCGGTCCTCGGCAATGACGAAAGCGGCTTTGCCAATCGCTTTATCATCGACACCATTCAACCCGGTGATTTTCTACTCTTTGTCATGCAAAAAAATGAAGATGTTACCTTCGACCACACATCGTTCGAGGCAACCATCTGCCAAATAAGCTGCCCCTAAAACTTATGGCGGCGATGCTCTAGCATCGCCGCTTCCATTCTCTATAAAATCACCGCCTTTTAACCTTTGTTCTCTGCGCAGTTAATTCCTCTTTCCTCATTTTAAGATTTCTGAGTATAATGTTTACATAAGAATGAAAATGGAACGGAGCGACAAAGCTGGCTTTATCACCTACGATCAAAGCCAGCTTTGATGCTCCAGAGTTTTATTTGCAAGGGTATTTTATGAGAAGCCTGTTCTCTTGCCTGCATGCCATTATCCATACCATTTTCCTGTTTCTTGGCGCGGTCGTGGTCGTGCTCATTGCGGCGGGGTTATTTGCCTATACCATGATCAACGACAGTTCCCATCTGGTCATCGAAAATGGCCCGCTGTGGCGGCGGCTGCCCATCGACTCGGAGGCGCTGTCGCTTTATCACGAACTGAATGCTCAGGCGGAAACGATTAATACCCCCATCTCGAACGACCCCAGTTTGGTCTCGTTTACCATCGAGCCGGGCGAAACGGCGGAAACTATTGCCACTCGGTTGAAGGAAATGGGGTTATTAGGGGATGCCGATCTATTCCGGCAGCTGCTGCGCTACAACGGCATCGATACCCGCTTGCAGGCCGGCAGCTTTCAACTGCGGCGGAATATGACCATGCGCCAGCTCGGCGCGGCGCTGTATCGAGGTGGCTTCACCCAGAATACGGTCTCTATTCCGCCCGGTTGGCGGTTAGAGGAGATTGCCACCCATTTGCACCGGTCCGGGATTATGGACGGCAACTACTTTTTGAGCGTCGCTCGCCAGGGTGTGGTCGTGGATAATCCGGTGCTGGCCGACCGTCCCACCGGCCAATCCTACGAAGGCTATCTGGCTCCGGGCACCTACCATTTGCCCGACGACGCCACCCCGGAGGAGTTGATCGCCTTGATGCTCGACAACTTCAGCCGGCAACTGCCGGCCAACGCCTTCGATCTGGCTCACCAGCGTGACCTCTCCTTTCATGAGGTCCTGACAATAGCCTCTATTATCGAACGCGAAACATTTTTGGATAATGAGCGCCCGCTGGTGGCCAGCGTCTATCTCAATCGGCTCAACCCGGAGTTTGGGCTGAATCATCTTCAAGCTGATCCCACCGTTCAATACGCGATGGGCTATCAATCGGACACCGGCGTGTGGTGGAAGTCACCGGTTTCATTGGACGAATATCCGAAGGTTAATTCACCGTACAACACCTACCTCTACCCCGGTCTACCGCCCGGCCCCATCGCCAGCCCCAGCCTCGAGTCGATCACGGCGGTGCTTTATCCGGCCGAAACGAACTATCTCTATTTCGTCTGCCAATTCCCCAACTGCGAGGGCGGCTCTCACGTTTTCGCCGCGACTTATGAAGATCATCTCCAAAACGTCAACGCCTATTGGGGCCAGTAGCCGGGTTCGTAGTGATCGCTTTAGCGATTTAGAATGGCTATAGCCATGACTACGATCAAACTACCCTAACCTCGATCTGACTTGCCGCACAATCGTCTCCGTCTGCAATTCATCTAACAATAGGTAATGCGCGCCCAACCACTGCGCCAACTGGCGAGTTAGCCCCAACCGCACAAAGCCCTGTTCACTGTCCAAAACTAAGGCGGCTATCTTTTTTTGCGCCAAACCAACGGCAATTTGTTGAAGTTGGTCCGCCGACCTAACTCGCCCATCGGTGATGAGCACTAAGAGCGGCGTTAAGGTGCTGTCTCGTTTAAGGTGATTGGTCAGCACCTGATCGGCTAGCTGCAAGCCTGCCGGCAGCGGGGTGCGCCCGCCGGTGGGCAGCTGCCGCAACTGCCGCTCGGCCAGTTCGACCGAGTTGGTCGGCGGCACGAGGAGGTGGGCGTTTTGGCCGCGAAAAGTAATCAGCCCGACCCGATCGCGCTTTTGGTAGGCGTCGAGCAGCAAGCTGAGCATCGCGCCTTTAACGGCGACCATACGCTTGCGCGCGCCCATCGAGCCGGAGGCATCGAC
>JAGRCC010001020.1 GCA_020433785.1 Anaerolineae bacterium | reverse complement strand
CGTTGACCAGCAGCGCGCCGACCACGGCCCCCACCAGCGTCGCCCGCCCGCCGACAGCCACCCAAATGACCATCATGATCGACGGCACCACATCGAGCGCGGCCGGGGAGATAATGCCGACCTGCGGTACAAATAATGCGCCGCCAATGCCGGCGCACACCGCCGAAATAGCGAAGGTGGTTGTCTTAATCGTCACCGGGCTATAGCCCAGAAAGCGCACCCGGGCTTCGTCATCGCGGGTGGCCACCAGCAGCCGGCCAAAACGGGATCGGGTCAGCAGCCGGGCCAGGATATAGATGACGCCCAACACAATCACCGTACTCAAATAGAGCGCCACCTGCGTTTGCGGATCGGCTAAACTGTGGCCGAAGATGGTACTCAAATTCGTAATCCCATTCGTACCGCCGGTATAGGGCTGCTGGCCGATTAAGGAGATACTGACAATCAGGGTTAGAGCCTGGGTAATAATCGAAAAGTAGACGCCCTGGATACGGCTGCGAAACACAAAGTAGCCTAAGATGGCCGCCACGATCAACGGCCCGATAATCACCATGGTAATGGCAAAAGCGGGCGAGGCAAACGGCTGCCAAAACCAGGGCAACTCTTTCATGCCGCTCCAGACCATAAAATCGGGCAGGCGGCCGCCGCCGGATTCCAGCTTGAGGTACATCGCGAAAAAGTAGGCCCCTATCCCAAAAAAGAGACCCTGCCCCAGGCTTAACATCCCGCCGTAACCCCAAATCAGGTCCAACCCGATAGCCACAATAGCAAACGTCAAAAATTTGCCCAACAAGTTCAAGCGAAACTCAGACAGAACCATTGGAGCCAGCAGTAAAATCACGCCCCATATAATGAAGGGACCCCAGTCGGTAAGGAAGGTGCGAAATCCATTTTTCTGTGAGGTCATAGCCATAATCCTTATCGCGACCGCTGCGCTACCAGCCCGGTCGGCCGCCACTGTAAGAACGCCACAATCATAACGAACACCAGGGCTTTAGCCACGGTCGCGGTCGTACTAAATTCGATAACCGAGTTAAAGACGCCGATAATCAGCGCCGCCATAATGGTCCCCAACAAACTGCCGGTTCCGCCCAAAACCACCACCATAAAGGCATCGACAATGTAGTTGGTGCCGATGGTCGGACCAATCGGCCCGATTAAGGTCAACACACAACCGGCAATCCCGGCCAAGCCCGTCCCCATCCCAAACGTGAGCGCATCGACCCGGCGCGAACGAACGCCAAGCGCCGAGGCCATTTCCCGGTTCTGCATCACTGCTCGCAGCCGGCGGCCGGCCGATGTCCGGTTCAGGTAAATGTAAATTGCCCAGATCAACACAATCACCAGCGCGATGATGAACAAGCGCTTGTAAGGCAGGATCAAAACGCCCACATTCAAGCCGCCGCTCAACCAACTGGGGCTAACCACCTGCACGTTCGGCGCGCCGAAGATGCTGCGGGCGGCCTGCTGCAAGACCAACCCCACTCCAAAGGTGGCCAGCAACGTATCCAACGGGCGCCCGTACAAAAAGCGGATGAGGCCAATTTCTAAAATGATGCCGAGAATACCGGTGAAGATAAACGCGGCAAAGATGGCCAAAATGAACCACACCCCCAGTTCCACCCCGCCCAACATATCGGCAAAGGTGTTTTGAAAAACATAGGTTACATAAGCGCCTACCATAATGAACTCACCGTGAGCCATATTGATCACTTTCATTAGGCCAAAGGAAAAGGCCAAGCCTAATGAAATCATCAACAAAATCGAACCCAGACTAATACCGTTAAATCCTTGAGCTAACCAACCGACCATGTGCGCTCCTCTGCAATAGATGACCGACGGATGACCGACGACCGTGGGTGATATTTAATCGCAGCGACGCTGTGGGCAGCGTCGCTGCGATTTATTGATTACGTTACTTTAACGGCCTACTGCCCGCCCATAGCGGCGGCGAGGTCGGCGGCCCAGTCGTAACTGGTCAGGAAGGGATCGGGTTTGACCGGACCTTCGCTCTCCCAGATGGTGTCGATTAAGCCGTCTTCGCGGATTTCACCGATGC
>JAGRCC010001019.1 GCA_020433785.1 Anaerolineae bacterium | reverse complement strand
CACGGCTCGCATTGGTGGGATAATTGGGGGTGCTGTGTTTACAGGCGGGATCAATGTTATGGTAATCGCTATTATGATTACAACGGGTTTTATTTAAAAGACAGGTTGTTGTATAAAACAAATGCTCAGTGGTAAAACCGCGTATTTCTCCTCACATCAAATTCAGATCAATAAAATGAATCGTGAGACGGTTTCCCCACAACAATTGACGCAGCAGCTACTGGATTTGGGGGTGATCTCCGGCGGGGTTTTGGTGGTCCACTGCTCATTTTCAACACTGTTTCTCCATCCGTTTGGAATTGATGAGGAATGTGATGAAGCGAGGGCAAGTTTGTTATCGCTTCTTTGCCACCTATGAACGGCGCAAATGGATTCCATTGATGAGGTTTTTTGCCTATTGGTTTAAGTATCGCGCCGTAGTATCCATAGATTGACAACCGATTAATCCTCATTATGATTAGTTTATGGAAGCCTATCTATTTACGACGACAGATCCTCAAGGGCGTACGGTTAATCTAACGGAAAGCTGTTTTACATTTCATATTCTGGACGAGCATCCCGATTTGTCAGATGTAGGTGAGATAGAACAAACTATCAAAACCCCCAACTATATCGCTCAAGATGCGATAGACAATGAACGTTTAGTTTATTATCGCACTTACCGCCGTCGTCCTCAACATTGGATGATAAAGGTTGTTGTTGAAAAAGATGAGGTCATAACGGCCTACCGCGTTAAGCGTTTAAAACAGGGAGAAACAATTATATGGCGACGATAGCAATTCCTGAGGCTGTACAAGCTTATTTCCCGAAAACCGTTGAACCGTCCCAACTTTGGGTAAAGTACAATCCCCAAAGTGACACGCTGACGATTTATTTTACCGGTCAGCCTGTGCCAAGCGTGTGGAATGATGTCGATCCGTTTGCTTATATCGGTTTTGCGTTAGATGATGAAACTAGCGTGACCGGCGTGATGATTGAACATTTTAGCAAATGGTTACTGGTCTCTGATTATCGAGAACAGAAGTTTGCGCCGGCGTAAGTAGTCGATATAAACTCAAACGCCTTCAAGGGTCCACAGATAGCCACAGATGCTCACAGGTAACTACTCAGGTGACTGGCACTTTTGCTCAAATCGAGACCATTAGTGGAACACAACGCTGCTATTATGGCGATTAAGTGCCAGTCACCTTGTCTGTTGAATAAATACGAAATCTGTGAATATCAGGGTCAATCTGTGGACAAGGTTGAAAATCCCCACTTTTAGACCAACTTCAAAGCCCCCTACGCCCGCTCCACGGCAATTCTCTGCTTGCCGATGCGGTACGAACCGGTTTTAGCCAGCACTTGGCCCACAAACTGCTCCGGAACATCGACCAGCGTCTGCTGCTCTTGAATGCGAATCTTGCCGATGACGTTGCCGGGAATTTCGGCCTGGTAAGCCAGCGTGCCAACGACGTGATTGACTTGCAGTCCGTCGGCTTTACCGGCGTTGAGCGCCAGCCGGACCATGCCGCTTTCGGCGACCGGCTCACGCCGATCTGATCGTCGAGAGCGGCGGCTGGGTTTGTTGTCCGATTTGCCGCGCGATGGGCGGGTGTCTTGGACCTCGCTAATATGATCGATGGGGCGCTGTTTTTCTTCGGCGCGGGCTACTTTCAAAGCGGCCGCAGCGATGTCAACCACATCGTAACCGTTCTCGGCCAGTTCAGCGATCATCTCCCGCTCGCGGCGGCAGCGGTCGCGCCGCAGCCAGACCAGCATCTGTTCGACCAGTTGGCTTTCGCGATGCTGTTTAATCTCGGCGATGGTCGGCAGGGTGGCCGGCGTAATCGACTGCTTGGTGTACGATTCGATTTTGCGCATCAGCCAGCGCTCGCGGGGCGTGACCAGCGACACGGCGATGCCGGTTTTGCCGGCGCGGCCGGTGCGGCCCACGCGATGGACGTAGACTTCCGGTTCGGGCGGTAGATCGAAGTTAAAGACGTGCGAAATGTCGTCGATGTCGAGACCACGGGCGGCAACATCGGTGGCGACCAGCACGGTAATCTGCTGCTGGCGGAATCGCGCCATTACGCGCTCGCGGGCTTCCTGGCTGAGGTCGCCGTTGAGCGACTCGGCGGGGAAGCCGCGTACGGTCAGCTCGTTGGCCAGCTCACCCGTGCCAACCCGCGTGCGGGCGAAAATAAGAGCGCTGGTGATCGGCTCGACTTCAAAGAGCCGAGTCAGGGCGGCCAGTTTATCGGCTTCGTTGACCAGGTAGTAGCGCTGCTCGACGGTGGAGACGGTGAGTTGTTTGGCCTCGACGGTGTATGACTGCGGCTGGTGCATATATTGGTCGGCCAGCCTGCGAATCTCGCGGGGCAGCGTGGCCGAAAAGAGGGCCGTCTGGCGCGCCGGCGGCGTGGCTTCCAGAATGGCCTCGATGTCTTCGATGAAGCCCATACTCAACATTTCGTCGGCTTCGTCAAGCACCACGGTCGAGACGCTGCTCAGATCGAGCGCTTGCTGGCGGATCAGGTCCAGCAGCCGGCCGGGCGTGCCGACGACGATATCGACGCCTTTATTGAGACGGTTAGTCTGGCGGCTGTAGGCTTGCCCGCCGTACACCGGCAAAACCCGCACATTTAGCGGGCGGCCGTACTCGTGCATCGCCTTGGCGACCTGCATGGCCAGTTCGCGGGTGGGGGTTAGCACCAACGCCTGAACGTGGCCTTGACCGGCCTCCAAGTTATGCAAAATCGGCAGGGAAAAGGCCGCCGTTTTGCCGGTGCCGGTTTGAGATTGGCCGATGACGTCTTGACCGGTCAACATCATGGGAATGATGGCGGCCTGGATAGGGGTAGGGGTGGTGTAGCCCAAATCGGCTACGGTTTGCACCAATTGGGGGTGCAAACCCAGATTAGAAAATTCAATTGACATGGTTTCTCCTACTTGCGTTTTGAATG
>JAGRCC010001018.1 GCA_020433785.1 Anaerolineae bacterium | reverse complement strand
CCGCTTCAAACTCCCGGCGCAGTTCGTAGGCCAGCCGATCATTCTTATCCAGGATGCCTTGATGAAGCTCCAAAATTCGTGAACTCATTCCGTATACTCCAACGCCACAATCTCCAACTCTTTGCCTTGCACAATCTGACCCGTCGGCCGCCCGCAGCGATCGCAGCGAAACTGCTGAACGCCGGGCAGAACGCTTTGAGCGTCACAGTCGGGGCAGTAAACCACCACCGGCAGTTCTTCGATTAACAATCGCGACCCGGCCAGCGGCGTGTCTTCAATGACAATGTCATAGCTAAAAAGCAGCGCGTCTTTAACCACGCCGGACAGCGCCCCCAGGCGCAATGTCACCGCCTCCACCCGTTTGGCGTTGGCCTGGCAGGCGGCTTCGCTGGCAATTTCCACCAGACTATGAGCGATAGACAGCTCATGCATAGACCATCCTTGGCTATAAAACCTTAACTGGTACTTCTTATTAGGGAATATATTTAGTATAGGTCAAGTTGCGGTTCAACTCAATAGCAGAAAATATGTATTTTTAACCAGAGTTACTTTGATAATTTTATGTGGGGCGAATCGATTGGGGTGGCTGGTTAAGAATTACCAACCCGCGCTGGATGGCCAGTCGAACCAACTCCATTTGGTTGCGGACGCCCATCTTCTTGAGGATGTTGGCCCGATGCCGGTTGGCGGTGTGGGGGCTGATGATCATAATATCGGCGATTTCGGTGGTGGTATAGCCTTCGGCGATGAGCTGCAAGACTTCGTGCTCACGTGAGGTTAACTGAGCGCCATTTTGGTTGTCCGGCTCATCAAGATGAGACAGGTCGATGGCGGTACTGACGAACTGCTGGCCTTGTTTGATGGCAGCCAGGGCATCGAACAGTTCATCTTCCAAGCAATGTTTCAGGATGTAGCCGTTAGCGCCATCGCGCAAGGTCTGAACCACAAACTCTTCATCGTCATACATGGATAGGATTAAGATTTTGATGGTGGGGTAGTGCTGCCGCAGCCGGCGCACCGTTTCCAGCCCGTTCAGGCGCGGCATCGATAAATCGAGAATAATAAAATGCGCCTGAGCACTGGCTGCGCAGTGAAGGGCCTCTTCGCCGTTTTCGGCCTCACAAACAACCTCATATGTTCCGTCCATATGGAGTAGAGCCGCCAGCCCGCGCCGGACGATGGTGTGGTCATCTGCCAAAATGATACGAATCGGGGTTGTATCAGCCATTGTGTTTCACCTTTGAATCGTTAATTGTGAGAGATATGTCGCCCAAGCTAGCCCCTAGTAAACCGGGGAATAGGGAGTAAGGAGTAGGGATTAGGGAAAAAACTTGTTACTTCCTACTCCCGACCTGAACATGCAGCCGGCAATTTGAGTTATTTTAGTATTGCCGTTTCGTCAATATCACTCGCGTGGTTTGGCGGAATAGGAATAACCGCATTAATGGTAGTGCCGGCGTCGGGGGCCGACTTGACGGTGAAGGTTCCGCCGAACATTGTAATCCGTTCTTGCATTCCCAGCAAACCCAGCCCGGCGTGGGTCAGACCTTTGGGATCGAAGCCGCAGCCATCATCCTCAACGACCAGATAAAGCTGCTCATTCTCAACCGTAAGGGTAATGCGCGCCTGGCCCGCCTGGGCGTGCCGGACGATGTTAGTCAGGGCTTCCTGAACCAGCCGGTAGCAGGCCGTTTCAACCGGCTGCGGCAGACGCGTGGTTAG
Organism: Anaerolineae bacterium; assembly: GCA_020433785.1. The sequence continues at coordinate 2,300 of JAGRCC010001018.1, read as the reverse complement.
CCCGGCGGTTTCAAAATGAAAGGGGATGCCGGCCCGATCCTGAAAATCGGTGATGAAGCGCTTGAGGGCGACTTCCAAGCCCAATTGGTCCAACACGGGCGGGCGCAGCGCCCGGCCAATCTCTTTGATCTGGGCGGTCGATTCGTTGACTTTGCGGCGGAGGTGGTCGAACTCCTCGCGCAGTTCCGGGGCTGAGGCAGCGACCTTTTGGGCCAGCACCTGGAGTTCGAGTTTGATGCCGATCATAACCTGGCCGGCTTCGTCGTGCAGCTCGCGGGCGATGCGCCGCCGTTCGTCCTCCAGTAGAGCCAAATTGCGGGCGGCGAAGGCGCGCAGTCGCGACCGCTGCGTTTCCAATTCGGCCAGCAGTTGGGCATTATAAATGGAAACCGCCGTCGAGTTGGCCAGCGACTCCAAAAAGTGGGCGTCGGACCAGGTGAACGGCTCGCGCCCGCCGGCTTTGTTGTGCAGCTCCACGAACCCGAGCACGTCCTCGCGGGCATCCATAATGGGCACGCACAGGGCGTTTTTTACGCCAAAGCTGTCCAGCAAGGTGTGATTGGCCAGGGTGTCGTCGCGATAGCTGTCGGTGATGTAGGGGCATTGATTGACCAGCACCCAGCCGGGGGTACAAGCCGTTTCCAACGGCGGCCAGCGCAGATCAAGCGGCCGCCACCGGCCGTTTTGCCAGTAGCCCTCGGTCACGATGTCGTCCACCTCGACCAGGCCGGCTAACCCGGCATCGGCCCCCAAAAAGCCGGCGGCGTGTTCCACCAAGCGCCGGATCAAAATGGCCGGCTCCAGCTTGCCGTTCAAATTGGCGTTGAAGGTTAGCAAATTTTCAAACGAACCAGCCCAGCGCTCCATTTGGCCAAAGAGCAGCGCCCGCTCCAGGCCGGGCGTCATCTGCAAGGCGATGGTTTGCACCAAAGCCGCATCTTTCTGGGTGAAGGGCAGGCTAAAGGGCGGCTTGTGGCACTCGATAACGCCCAGCAGGTGGAGCTGGTGATTGAGAATGGGGACCGCCAGCACGCCATAGCGCTCGACAGCGGCCGGATCGAGACTGGTGCTTGAGCCGAGATACGGCTGCTTGTTGACCATCACCCGCCCGGCCACACCTTCACCCGACCGAAACTGCCGGTTAGCCACCAGCGGCCGGCCATCTTCGATCATCTGCTCGAACACGATGGCATCGTCCACCAGCGTGCCGATCATCACCCGTTTGGCCTTGACCAGCCGGGCGATCTGTTCCGACAGCCGGATCAGCAGGTCGGCCTGGCCCGGTTCATCGACAATGATGCGGGCGATGGTGTGCAGTTGGGCCAGGTCGTGCGCCAGGCGCAGATTATCTTGTTTGAGACGGTCGGTTTGATCGTGCGGATTAGACGGCTCGGACATTGTGTTTCACCGGCGGCTGATTAACGCCGCTCAACCATATCAAATTCCCCATTTTGTAATTCCTTGGTTAGTTTATAGCCAAACTGGAAGGTCAACAAATGGACCACCGCCGATTGCAGATGCTTCAACATCAGCTCAACCAACAGCCGGTGTTGTTAATGCCGTTTCGACTGACCTGTTGCCGTAGGGTCTTGAATAACGTAAGCCCCCTACCCATAAAGTAAAAATTAGGCGGTTGATTAGTCAACCGCCTAATTTTTTTCTCTCTAATTGTAATGCCTCGAAAGACATCCAGTCTATTTCAACCCTCCCCGGTGGGGGATTTACCGTAAACCCTTCGGTCAAAAGCCAATTTTACCCTATATTTTTTGCTCCTTTGGTCAATTGGTCGAATATTCTTCATTTCCGAGCATCTCTATGCCCTGGAAAACCCCGGTCATGCTCGGATTCGGGCATAGCACAAAACGGCTCGCCCCCGGCGAACCCTCAGGGGAACGCTCCCCCTTGGATAGCGATCCCAGTGTGGGCCAAGTGGTGGAGTGGTGTAGGCGGAAATAATGGATTACCAAGCAAAAAACGTGGTCGTTGTGGGGGATACTCTTATTGTGCCAAAATTAGGGAATTAAAGCAAAAAAAAACCGGCCAAAATCAGGGCTGTCGTCAATCCGGCGGCGTCCGTCGGGGCGGCGCGAGGCTGATCGCGCCCAAAAATCCGAGCATGGGGGAGGGTCTATGGTTAGCGGGGATGCTCGTTTTTTCGAGGCTCGACCCGCCGGCCGGCGCCGTAAGAGGCGGCTAATTCGCTCACGCCGGCCCAGACTGCCTCAAAAATCGAGAGCGTTTCGCTCACACCGGCCTGTTTTGTATCAAAAATCGAGATCGATTAGCTCACAGACCTCGTT
>JAGRCC010001017.1 GCA_020433785.1 Anaerolineae bacterium | reverse complement strand
TTGAGGTGCCAGCCACATCAGCACTGCTCACGTATGTGGATAGCACGCCGGTAGCTTGGAAGTTGCTATTGACAACACGCACGCGATAGGCATCTGCCAGCAGATGGGTGAAGGTGTAGTAACCGCCGCCGACCGTGGTTGTGGTGTAGGTTTGCGTGCCGGGGGTGACGGGATCGACATCATACGGATTGCCCGCGCTGTCGAGCAGTTGCAGCACCACGCCATCGATGCCGCTTTCGCTGGGGTCGAGGAGGCCGTCGTTGTCGGCATCAAACCAGACCCGATTCCCCAAACTTAGGGAGAGGGTTGTCAGCGTGTCGCTGTCGCTGACCGGCGGTTCATTGCGCTCGTTGGGATCAGGCCCCGGCAAGGTCGTTGCCTGCGTGATGGTGGCCACATTGGTGATTACAAGATTGTCGGTGATGGGGGAAGTAACCTGAGCCGTGAGCACAAAGGTGACTATGTCATTAACATCGATACTGCCACCGGTGTAGCGAACAATCGTATCCGTGCCGGACGGTATCGTACTAAAGGCGAAACCAGGCGGCGTTACAACGGGCGTAATGTTGCTGAAGATAGTGGTCGGGATGGGATCTTCCACAATCACGTCAAAGGCTTCAGACAGGCCGGTATTGGCTACGGTCAGGGTGATAACCGTGGTCGAAAGAGCGCCGGCCTCGGCAGGATCCATGGTTTTGGTGATGACCATATTGGGTTCAACCACCGTGGCGGTTACCGCCGATGAGGTTTGCGGCGGCAGGTTGCCCACTTGCAGTTGGACCGTGTTGGTGAGTGTCGTTTGTCCAGAGCCAAACCCGACATTGTCAACCACGTCCGTTACGAGGGTGCGGAAGGTGAAGACAAGCCGGTTGTTGGCCGGGTTGTTGTCAGCGGTCACGTTGATATTACCGGCATACGCAATAACCAGGTCATCGCCGCTGCCGCCGGCACTGGTGATGGTGGGGTCGCCGGGGCTGAAGCTGCCGTTAAAGGATGTGGTGTCGGTGACAACGCTGTTCGGTATGTAAGCCAGCCCAACGGGAATATCGTCGGTGATGGTCAGGCCGGGAACCACCCCTTCCGGTAGATCGACTGTAACCTGGTAGGTGATGACCTCACCAATGGTTACGTCGAGGCCGGAGGTGTTACCGGCGCTGGTGTTGTCTATAGTTTTACCGGGCGGCAGCGAGGTAATCGAGAAGGCTGCATCATCCTCATCGTAATAATCGTCGGGCGTACCGGCGGGGCCGTCGCTGCCGTTGCGCTCGCCGTTGTTATCGCCAGAGGCACCAGGGGTGGTGGAGCCGGTGGGGTTGTTGGGTGTTCCGTCACCGGGCAGACTTGTGCCCGTAACAACGGCGGTGTTGGTGATCGCCAGACCGTTGATCGCAGCGGAGGCAACCGTCGCCGTGATTGTAACTTCTGCCGACTGGCCGGGATCGAGGCGATCAAATTCAACATAGATCAGCGAGCCACTGCTGCTGTCGGTAAAAACGGCTGCGGTCGAGACGGTCGGGCTGACCGCCAAAGTCAACTGGCTGGGCAGCGTATCTGAAATAACAACGTCAAAGGCGGCAGCAGCATCATTACCGGTAGCCGTGTTGGTAATAGACAAGGTATAGCTAATGGTATCCCCGGCGTCGATGCCGGTGGTATTGAGCTGCTTAGAGATTTCAAGCACCGGTTCAACCAGTTGAACATCGACCGTATTCGAGTCAGGAGACGTACCTTGATCGGTTGTGACCCGGAAAAGATTGCTGAGAATATCGCCGCGATTATTATCGGTATTGTTCAAGACCAGGGCATTAAATTCAACCACAACCAGTTCAGCATCGCTATCGTTATCGCGGTTGACCAGCGTGCCAAGATTAAAGTTGACATTGCCCGAAACAGCCGTACTGGTCAAAACACAGGTTGGTTCGATGCCGGTAGCGGAGTTTCCTGTAAAGAGCAGAGTGGGGCAATCCGCAGCAGCATCGGTTACGGTTGTGGAGGTGATGCCGCCACCGTTGGCGATAAAGGCCACTTTGACCGTATTGTCATTCATAAATTGCAGATTACTTGTGAGAACATCCTGAACTTGCAGATTCGGCGCTGCGCCTTCAGGCAGTTCGAAGACCAGCCGGTAACGCACAATCTCGCCGATGGCCAGCCGTTCATAACCGCCTCCAAAGTTGGTATGGGCCTCGGACGTGGTGGTGATGGCTTTGGTCAGGACAGAGATATTAACCTCAATCTGTTCGCTGTCGGTGATGATGTAATCATTCACGCCGCCGCTGCCGTTACGCTCGCCATCCGGGTTGCCGGAACTGCCGGGCGGATTGGAGCCGGTGGGATTACCGGTTGTACCGTTCCCGCCGGGGAGGCTGGTGTAGGTGAGATAGGCCGTGTTGGTAATGGGTTGGTTTAGTTCAACAGTGCTGGTTAAGGTAGCCGAATAGCCCACGGTAACCGTGGCCCCCACAGCCACGCCCCCGACCGTCACGCGCACGGTATTACCGGAGGAGTTATTGTTAACACTGGTGACGGTGCCGCTACTACTAATGCTAACGCTGCCTAAATCGAGTTTCAAGTAGGTGATGGGCAGGGTATCGGTTAAGGTTACATCAAAGGCTGTGGTGTTGCCTGTGTTTTCATAGGTAACGGTATAGCTAACCACATCGCCGGCGTCGGAAGGAGCGGTGGAGACCTGTTTGTCGATAGTAAAGTCAGGTTCAACGACAGTGACGGTCACCGGCTCGGAGGTTAAGACCACGTTATCGTAACTGACCGTAAAGCCGTTGGTGAGATCCGTACCGTCCTGGTTGGCCAAGACATTCAGCACCAGTGCGTTGAAGGTCAGGGTCAGCACCTCGCTTTGGGCCGGGCTGGTGTTGACGTTGGTAATTGTTCCCAAGTTAAAAATCGGATCGGTGCCGTTGCCGAAGGGGCTGCCGCTTTCGGTAACACCGCTGGTGGTAACGCCACTGGACGCCGCGATACGCACCGTGTTGGTTAAATACTGGAGGCCGGTGCCTAATGTGTCGGTAATGCGCACATTGTTGATGGTCAACTCCGGCAGGGTGATGGTGATATCGTATTGAACCACCTCGCCGATAGCAACGTCGCTGCCGCTGGTATGGCTTTCGGCGGTAGTGCTGAGCGCTTTGTTGGCATCGACAAGCTGGATAACGTAATCTTCTACTTCCCCATAGACAAATTCATTGCCCGAAGTTTGCGGGCCGACCGGGCCAAGGCCGGTTTTATCACTGAGACGGAAGCGAGCGTAGGTGGTGTACGTTGTCACGCTGGAGGGAACATTGACGTTAACATTAACCGTATTGCCCGCTCCAGAGACAGCTTGACCGTTAACCACCATTTCGCCCGCATCGTCGAAGTCGCCGTCGCCGTTGAGGTCAACCCAACCGTACAGGTAGCCGCTGCCGGTGGTGGTCACGGTTAAACCGCTTGTTTCGCCAAGTTGCATAATTGCGATAGGCAAGGCCGGTGTACCGCTGTAGTTGTCGAAAAGAACGCCATCCTCATCGTCAGGCGTGCCGGTCTGATCATCGCCCCGCGCAGTGTCGTTGGGCTGGCCGTCGAGTTCATCATCAACCTGGCTGCCTAGATAGAGGGTGCTGGTGATGACGTGGTACGGCCCATTTTGGGCGTCGGTTGTACCATAGCGGTCGGGGTTATCCCCGTAATCGACCACGACAATTTCGGTGCGATAGTCTTCAACCTCACCGTCAAGGGCCAGGCCACTGGGCGATAGACCTGTCTCGCTGCTGTAACGGAAGCGTAGATAGGTTGTGCCGGTAACGGCGTTGCTCGGAACCACAAAGCTCAAGGTGTTGGTTGATCCGGCGGTCAGATTGGTGTCGGTAAATATTTGCTCACCGGGATCAAACGCACCGTTATTATTGAAATCAACCCAGGCATTGAGCAGTCCATCAGCCCCACCGGAACCGGCTGATAACGTCGAGACGGTGATGGTCGCGACCTTACCGGGAACCAATAGGGTATTAAAGCTGACCCCGTCTTCATCATCGCCGGAGCCGGAGCCGTGGGTTATAAAGGATGAGTTGTTACTATCGTCACCGCTAGCGGCGTTGTTGGGCTGACCGTCGCTTTCCGCATCAACCCGGCTGCCCAGCGTTGGGTTACCGTTGGTGTTGATAATGTGTCGTGCGCCATCGACGCTGTAGGTGGTCGGGAACGTGCTGGGTAAATCACCGTAATCGAGCGGCAGAATAGGCTGGGCGTAATCTTCCACCTCGCCGTTTAGGGCTAAGCCGGTGGGCAATAAGTTGGCGTCGGTGCTGAAACGGAAGCGGCTATAAGCAGTAAGCGCTTGCGTGGCCGTAAGCGGCACGTTGGCGGTAATGGTGATGGTCGCTCCGGCGGCGATGGGCTGGTTGGTCGCCAGCCGCTCGTTCAAGTCATCGAAATCACCGTCAAAGTTGAAATCGATCCAGGCGTTGAGCAAACCATCGGTGACGGAGGCTGTGACGGTTAGCGTCATAATTTCGCCGGGGACGATGTCGCTGGTGAAGACCACGCCGTTCTCGTCCGCGCCGTCGCCGGTGGCGTTACGGCTGGGTTGGCCGTCGAGTTCATCATCGACGCTGCCGCCTAAGGTGGGGTTATTGATTGGGTTGATGGCGTGTCGCGCACCGTCATTGCTGCTGGTGGTGGGGTAGTTGGGCGGGTTGGGTGAACCGGACACGCTGCCATCGGGCAGATCGCCGTAGTCGCCGGGCAAGATGAGAAGCGGGTAATCTTCAACCTCGCCGTCGCGAGCGCCACCGCTGGGGCCAAGGCCGGACTCGGTGCTAAAGCGGAAGCGAGCGTATGAGGTGCCGGTGATGGCGGTTGCAGGCACAGAAACAGAGACATTGATGATGCCCCCGTTGACCGGAGCCTGTTGGTCGGTGGCAATCTGCTCACCGGCGTCGTCAAAGTCGCCGTCGCGGTTGAAATCGATCCAGGCGTTGAGATAGCCTCGATAGTTGGCTGGGACGGTTACGACGGTGGTTACGGTTAAGTCGGATGTATCGCCAACGATGAAGATGGGCGTAGGTTGGGTGATCGGGCCGCGATAATATTCAAAGACAACCCCGTCCTCATCATCGTTGCCGTCGCCGGCGTCATCGAGAAAACTGGTCGGGTCGGGAGTGCCGTCGAGTTCATCATCGACGCCGTTGCCCATATAGATGTTGGGCAGGATGACGTGGCGGGCTGCGTTGGCCGGTGTCATTGAGCCGGTGGCCCGCGTATTGTAGCTATTGGGCGCATCGCCGTAGTCGGTGGGCAGCCACAACCCTTGATCCCAGGTTAAATCGACGGTGATACCGGGCGTGAAGGTAATCGGCTGGGTTTGGACATAGTTGCCATAGGTGATGACGTTGCCGGTGGTGATGCCGTCGCTGTCCAGACCGTCGGTGGTGGAAGATGTGTTGGAGATGCTTAAATTGTAATTTACGGCCAGGGGCGGCCCCAGCGTATAGGTTACCGGCGGGTAGAAGCGCACGGTGTAGGTAAGGGCCGGGTCAAGCCCAACAAACAGGTAGTAGCCGGGATTACCGTCAGCATCGTTCCCGGTAATGCGGTAATCGGGTTGGCCGTCGTTGTTGAAATCATACGGATCGCCGTTTTCGTCGCGCAGTTCAACCCGAACACCGTTAATGCCGGACTCCTCCGGCTGCTGGATGCCGTCGTTTTGGGTGCCGTAGACATCAAGCCAAACGTAATCGCCAAGGCTGGCGGTGGTTAGCGAGCGCGTGACGCGGATACCGACGCGATTGGGTTCGGCCGGGAGGAGATTCAGTCCCCCGCCCTCAGCCGTGAAGCCAAAGGTATTCCAGGCGCGTTCAGGATCGTTCGGAGCATCGTTGGGAGCCTGCATTATCCAGGTTAAGACCAACGAGCCGCCATTGCCCGATCCGTCATCCGGGGCCAATTCTAAACAGTTTCCGCCGTCACAAAATTCAAACCGAGCCGCCTGGACGCTAGTCACATCTGCCGGAGGGGTAGCGGACCAGTCGTCTGTACAGCCGGGCGGGCCGCTGGGGAGAATTTCGGGGCGACAGGGATTGCCCGATTGACTGTACTGAATGCTGAGCGGGAGACCCGCCGGAACTGCAATAGGCGCTTGCAGGTTGGGACGCCAATCGCTGCCCCGTGGGGTTGTATCGATATTGCCGGTATCGCCGACAAAGGGAAAAATATCGTAAACTACCAAATTGGTGGTGGTAATGTTGCTGAGGTTGGTGATGTGCATGCGGTAGTTGACCTGCCCGCCGGGGACGGTTAAGCCATCTTTATTCCAGATACCGCCATCCAACTCACCCAACACAAACTTCTGCGACTCCATAGCCAAATAGACGGCCACGTTGGTGGGTTCGTTATCGCTTTGGCAGCCATTTTCAACGGAGTCGCCATCTTCATCGATATTAATCGTATCGGTATAGATTTGGTTGCCGATACAGTAGAGCGGGTTGAGGGTGGCCGGATTCCATAAAATAATAGAACGGTTGTCGAGTGGCCCAGGCAGGGTACCGTGTTTAACGCGCACGGCAAAGGTCAAATCGATGCGCTCGCCCGGCGCGAGTTGGAAGGGGCCGGGCCATTGCCAGCGCAGCAAGGTTTCATTGTTAGCGCCGTACGTGGGCGTAAAAGCAACGGTTGGCGCAGGCGTGCCGCCCGGCTGTGAAACAATTTGGTACCAGCTATCGGCTGCGGTCGCCGGGCGGTAGGAGCCGCCGTCCAGCACAACCACATCCAATTCTTGCGGCAGCAAATCGGCCAGCGTGATCGGCGCGATAACATCGTTGTGGGCTACGCTGTCGTTGAAAACGCTGAGCGTGTAGGAAACAACAGACCCCGGCTTAACGTCATTACTGTTGCTGATCTGTTTGTCGGTACGGGGGATAGCCCGTAGCTCGATGACCTCGACGGTGGCGCAGTCCGGCCCATCGGCTTGGGCACTGCCTTGGGAAAAGCCGGTAAATCCGCCACAGTTATCAAAACTGCCGCTGATGAAGGTATCGCTGATATTGCCGCTAACATTGACGCTCCACTGGGTAATGGTGAAAGGCATCGTGCCCAGTTCCCAACGCAGGGCGGTAACTTTACCCGGCAGGCTGCTTAGATCGATCACCGTTGTTTCCGTGGCTGTCTGCCCCAATATCCAGCTACCGCTGTTATCCAGTTCGTAAGAGAAGGTGACCGTTTGGCCGGTGGTAATCGGTACGACGCCGACAGTGGTTACGGTGGCAATTTCGGTAGGGAGCACATCGGTAACAACCGTATTGCTTATGGGCAACGTGCCGTTGTTGTTTAAGGTCAACGTGTAGGTGACCGGCCCACCGGGCAGCTCTTCAACGCCGGGGTCATCGGGATGGTTGGAGGCACTAGCAACTGTTTTTTCAAAAGAAGCGGCGTAGTAGGGATCGCGCAAGGTAACGTTATTGCCGACCGGGCCAAGACCGACGGTATCCGTTGGCTCATCGGCGGGGTTACCGGATACGGTAAAGACATTATTGACGACAGTACCCGAGACAACCCCGGTGGTGGCCGAGTTGAACTCCACAGGGAATTCGAGGGTAAAACAGCCTTCCGTCACGGGTATTTCGGTGGGGAAGCCGCCAACACCGGCTTGCCACAGCGCCAGATTGGAAGAGGTAGGCGGAGAACCCGGAATATAAATGCCGCCATACGGTAGCGGTAAAACCGGCGTAACTTCAGCCGGCAAGGTATCGGTAAGCACCGGATTAAGCAGGGCTACCCCACCGACACCGTTATTGGGATTACAAATATTGAGTTGGTAAGTGGTTTGATAACCCTCACCAATAACGCCGGTTTGCGGCACAGTGATAACGCTTTTGTTGGCCGTCATTAAAAAGCTTGAGCTAGCCACAACATCGACAATATCGCTGGTGACCGGGTTGGCATTATCGGCATCGGCGATGGTTTGGTTTGTGGCTGTTATTCCGGGCAGCGTCCCGAGGGGAAATCTGGCTCGTAGTTGAAAAACCCGACTGTCGCCGGCGGGGATATCGCCCAAGTTAATAACAACTTCACCGCCTGCTTGGTTAAAAGTAGCCCCATCCGGCAGCGACGTTGTACCTAGAAATTCAAGGTTAGGGTGAATAACATCGGTGATGACCATATTTTGGCAAACCGGATCGAGCACCGAAGCGCAGGAATAGGCGACATTGAAGACGATCTCTTCACCTGCATCAAACGTGCTGCTGGCACTGGCTACACTTTTCGATGTTTTTACCTGGGCACTCGGCGTTTGGGCTAAAGCGTTGGGGGAATTGTTGATGAGCCACAAGCCGCACGAAGTAACCGCGACACTCATCAGAAACAGAAGCGCGACCCATTTCTTTGTAAAATATACCCTTCTTGGCCAACGGGGTTGTTCATCAACGGGGGCCGTCGCCTGATTTTTTTGACGAATAGTATTACTACAATGAACAAGTAATCGTAAAGTGAGGGAAATGATGAGAGCAAATAGAAAAACTCCGGTGATAAGGAGAGTCATAGATGGGCCTCGGGTTTGGATTTGACTTTGATGTTAATGTATCTCTGGCGACAATGTTCTGCGTTGTCGCATCTTTTGGGCACTCAGCGTCTCGTAGGGTGTTTCAACGCAGAGCGTCGGAACGAATGTACTAAGATTCAGCGTCCCGTAGGGCGTTCCGACGCAGAGCGTCGGAACGAATGTACGTCGGAACGAATGTAAATTTAACGAGTAGATGACTCGAGGGAAGTTGCCAAAACAGCTATAGACAGTCCTAACAGGATCAATAGGGCCGGCCAGTTAAGCGAACGACTCCCCGTGACGGGTAAGGTAGGCGGCTCGGTGGTTGTGGGAAGCGGTGTATCAATCACACAGTCAATCGGACATTTGACCAATTGAGCTGCGGCTGTATTGGCCTCAACAACGCCCATCGAGACCGGCCCTTCATTGAGCGCCATCTCTACTTGTGACAAGTTGGTGCCGGTCACATCCACGGCTGTCGCGGTCATAAAGCGGGGTTCATCGGTGAGAAAGAGTTCCCACCTGCCGGGGTAGGGAACCGAAATACGGGTATCGTGCTGCGTTGAAAGTTCGCCAACGGCAATAAAACCGGAGCCGTCATGCACCATCTGCACCGGGGCGATGATTTCAAAATCAACGTCTGCCTCAGCCATCGGGATGAGGAAGGGAGCAGCCGCCGCTTTGTCTACGTTATAGGCCAGCGGTTGATAAGCCGTTGTGGTAGCGAGGTCACAGGTCATGTCGCATTGATCGAGGCGAACGAGAACGTAGTCAGTCGGGGTGCGACCGTGATCGGTGGTAGGAGTTTCGTTATCAGTACCGTCGCCATCATCATTATCGCCACCGTCGTCACCAGGATCGGGCGTGAAGCCGGGCAAAGGTGCGGCCTGGACCATTGCGGGGGTATTAACGTTAACGATAACGATAAAGGCAAGTAATATAAAACTGATTAGTAAGGGAAGTATGATTTTGGGATTGAGCATTATGGTTAGGAACTCCTGTAACTATTTCGAAACCGCTCTTATAGATAATAGCGGTTGGATGTCTCAAATAAGGTGACAGTCACTTTAGCCCAAACAGCTCGATTTATCATGCTCAAGTGACTGTCACCTTTTGAACTACGTAAGTCCTGACCAATTACAGCGATACCTCAATAGCAGGGCGTTTTTTGAGCCGCTTTTCGGCTTTATCGGCAAATTTTTGGGCGCGACGATACCAAATGTTGAGTTGGGCGAAGGCGTGGTCGCGATCAATGGTGCTTTGCAGGGCCGTTTCTTTAGCCTGTTCCTGCACGTGGTTAGCTTCGATGGTGGCCTCTACATCGGCGGCTTCCTGGTTGAGCCGGTCGGCGGGGTAGCCGTAATTATTTAAGACGGGCGCGATGTCGGGATGGGCCAGGGCCACGTGGTAGAGGTTACGGCTCCAAGCCTGAATTTCAGCAAAACTACCTGTTTTTTGGAGACGGGTGAGCCGGCTGCCGGTGGTTTGGTTGCGCTGGCGGTGCAGTCCTAAAGCATCAAGATGTTCGGCTTGACCCTTGAACAACTGGACGCAGATATCAGACAACTCTCTACACTGCTCCCAAACTTGTTCATAACGTTGGGTAAAGGCGTCAGTCGTACCCAATTTGGCGCTGTAGGCCAATTTGTTGGCGTGAGCTGCCGCTTTGGCGGCCTCAATAAGGGCTTTGCCTTCGCTCCAGCGGTCCTCATCGTAGCCGTAAGAGGCCATTTCAGCGGCCATATCCGGATCATTTCGCGAGTTGTGGAGGAGTTGTTCGGCTTGATGAACGGTTTCTTTTTGTTTTTTTGTCATACCTGGCATAGGGATAAATGACCTTTCTCGTTGGATTTTGTAAAATGTTATCGGAGTGGGCGAGTCGCCGTATGGATTTAGTGGGTTGTCAGTAAAATTCGATGAGATAATTGCTTGGTTTTGGCATCCGAAAAGAAAATTTTATGCGTAATCCGGTAAATTATGTGAGTCAATCCAATGTTTATTTAAGACGCGCCAATGTTTATTTAAAACAACTCAACAATTATGTGAGTCAACCCAATGTTTATTTAAGAGTTCAAACGGATTATGTGAGTCAACTCAATGTTTATTTAAGACGCGCCAATGTTTATGTGAGTCAACCCAATGTTTATTTAAAACAACTCAACGATTATGTGAGTCAAATTTCTGATTATGTGAGTCACTTAAAGTATTATCTTAGTCTGCCAAAGGATTATGTGAGCGGTTAAACCGATTATGTGGGTGCGGATTGTGATTGTTAAAGTGCGCCGGTGCAAGATAGCGGTCAGCAGAACGATTGGGCTTGTCACCGGTAGGGTTATGGATGTCGGAATTGAGATACTTGCCTTCTCCATGATTTAGTTTACGATAAATCACCCTGCAATGACAGGGGCAAAAGTCATTTATTTTGAAAGTACTTAAGTACATTTTTATTGCCCGAAAGTCACAAAAAGAGCCTTGTTCGTGAATCGTATTAACCCCCGTTCCTTCATTAAAACGCTACCGATGTGGGCCGGTATTATCGCTCTCTGTCTGGTCACTTTTGTTGCAATCACTTTAATCACCCAACATATCTTTGAGTATGTCCCCCACTCCGAAGATGAGGTCGCCTACCTTTTTCAGGCCAAAGTGTTGGCCGAAAATCGGCTAACCGTGCCGACGCCGCCCCAAGCCCAGGCGTTTTGGAGTCCGTTTGTCATCGATTATGACCAGCAGCGGTTCGGCAAGTATCCGCCCGGCTGGCCGCTGTTGTTGAGTTTCGGCATTCGACTCGGCGCGCCGTGGCTGATAAATGCCATTTTGGGCACGGTCACTCTCGCTTTAATCGGACTGTTAGGTTATTTCTACTATTGCACTGACGAGGCTGATAGGTCGCGATGTCTTGTCCCGCTATTGGCGGTAGGCTTGGGGGTGGTCACACCCGGCTTTCTCTTCCTATCGAGTTCGCTGCTGTCGCATGCGGCCTCGTTGTTTGGGGTGACGCTGGCGCTGGTCGCGCTGTTTCAGACCGTTACGGTGTCCAAGTATCGTTATCTCTATGGAATAGGGGTCGGCGCGGCCCTGGGCGCGACATTTATCACGCGCCCTTTTGCGGCGCTGGGGGTGGGCTTAGCGGTGGGCATTTTTGTAGGGGGGCTGGTATTACGTCGCGAACTTCAGCCCTCGCTGCTGCTGTGGATAGCGGGGGGCGGCTTGCTCGTATCGCTGCTGCTGCCGCTGTTTTGGTGGGCCGC
>JAGRCC010000102.1 GCA_020433785.1 Anaerolineae bacterium | reverse complement strand
TTTGCGGCGAACAGGTTTATGATGATCATGCGATGGACAATTTACAGCAATTGCTTTGGTCAGAACCGCTGCGTGGTACGTCGTCGGTCTCAAACTCAAACGGCCGGTAGTTAAAATCCCCTCATAATTTCCAGCAATCAAGACCCTTGGGCTATTTCAAATAGAAAAAAGATGAGATAAACTACTGTTATCGTAAACATTAAAGCGATTACTAGATCGTAAGCCACAATAGAAGGTCTCTCGCTATGAATACAGTTCGTCGCACCAGTTCAGGTCGAGTAACCGCTGATTTTTTTACCAGCAGTTACCGCTTCTCAGCCAGCATCATTGTCTACAAGCGAAGATTGGTTGATGTCCTGGCTGATCGAATGACCGATTATCTAGACATCGTAGATATCTACATCTCACGCATCAATGCCCCCGGCGATATTATTGCTACTTATCAAAAAGGGTCACTGGTGAAAAATGAGATCATCTTTATTTTGCTGTCTGATGAGTCTGAAGGGATCTCAAAAGAACGATTTTACACCACTCGCGATGATATTCCCCTGTTTATCTCCGTGCCGTCCTTTGAAATTTTAGGCCAATTAAAATGGGGCACTAAAGAATTAGATATCAAAAAGCTCCTATTAGCCGATACTCAGAATTTTCTACCGGTCTCAGAGGTTACAGCCACAAATTCGTTGATGCCAACGGTAAAATTTCAAGGGCCAATGGCCCTGGTCAACAAAACAAAAGTTCAGGTTTTGTGTGGCCTAAATCCCTAATTTTTCGGTAAGGACATTGTTATGGCACATATTCTCATCATCGATGACGATCAAGATATTCTACGTCTGCTGGAATTTTCATTTAAACGATCAGGCCATTCGGTTTCAATTAGCTCTAATGGCGTGCAAGCCTTGACCCAAGCGGAAATTGAAAATCCGGATTTAATCATTTGTGATGTCATGATGCCCAAGATGACCGGCTACGACTTTTGTAAACAAGCCCGCTCAAATCCAGCGCTCAAAGACACCCCTATTGTCATTTTTTCAGCCCGATTTCAACCTATCGACCGGCAAACGGCCCTCGATGCCGGAGCCACAGACTATCTGGCTAAAACTGTGGCCCCCGATGCTTTGGTCAGCCGGATTGAAGAACTGCTGCCAAAAACCTCACCGTCTACTCTGGGCAGGACAGTGGGGCTGTTTAGTATGAAAGGGGGTACCGGTGTAACAAGTTTAGCGGTCAACTTGGCCATCGCGCTCAAGCTAGTTCACAAAACCGGGGCCGTCTTAGCCGATTTGGCTGTGGTTGGCGGGCATGCCGCTTTAATGCTGGGCGTTCGTCCAACTAGCAGTCTCCCCAAACTTCTATCGACCGACGAGGCGAATTTTACCCCCGAGCTCATGCAACCTCATTTGGTCGCTCATAGCAGCGGCCTGCAGTTGTTGGCTTCTTTACCCACTTTTAGTGAGGCTGCTTTCCCAACAAATCAACTAGAACCTCTAGTACAGTGCTTAAAATCTACCTTCGACTTTACCGTGTTGGATGTGCCTCATCTCCTGGAGCCGCCTTCTTTTCGGGTGCTGTCCCTGCTCGATAAAATTGTCCTGGTACTGTCGCCTGATATGCCGTCGATCCAATCCACCGTAATTGCATTGCAAGGCCTGGCTCGATTAGGGGTAGACGATCACAAAATCAATTTGGTCGTCAATCAAATTGTCCCGCATCATTCGCTACCCTTGCAAACCATCCAAAAAGTGATTAAACGTCCCATTTCGATGGCCATACCGTTTGAGCCGGAGATGATCAGAGCTGCCAACAGCGGTAAACCCCTGCTGCTGACCAACCCCAAAACGCCGGCGGCAGCCGCGCTCGGCAAACTAGCCGATGCCCTTTTTAAATAAATTTTCTATTGATTAGGTTTGCTTCAAACTCAAAATCGTGGTATATTATTCTCTGTTGCCTTTACGCATCAGATAACTGCACGCCCCCTTCGTCTAGAGGACTAGGACACCACCCTTTCAAGGTGGCGACACGGGTTCGAATCCCGTAGGGGGCATTCGCCTGAGAGAAGAAAATAACGCCAACCATTCGAGGTTGGCGTTTTTAATTGCCGCTGATGCCTCTGCATGCTCAACTTCCGTTAGTTTTATCGTTTGCTTTGACTCCACTCAGCCTCAAAATAGTTTGGTTAACGAGGTAAATAATAAAAATACAGCCAGAATGAAGAGAATAAGTAGGATCAGTTTTCTAAAAAGTTGAGTCGGAACTTTTCGCCGAATAAAGACCCCACCGTACATAGCTCCAATCGTAATAACAATTAAGCCCACTAATAAACCGTTATTTAAGGTTGCGGCGACAGGTTGTCGGTAAATGACCACGGCTTGGGCGACTTTACCCAATAAAAAACAGAGATTTGTGCCCTGAGCCATCTCGTTTTTGTCTTCGGTTACGGAAAAAAGATAGATTAATAAAATAGGCGCCATCGTATTTGTCGCACCGCCGACGATACCGGCCAGTAAACCAAAGCCAATAGCCAAAGCCATGTTGTCCGAGGAAAGCCGGAGAGTGTAACCGCGAAATTGAGTGTAGACATAATAAAGGATGGTTAGGGATAAAAATAACTGAAGAAAAGTTTGGGGAATCATAAAAAGTAAGTAGACTCCCACTAAACTACCGATCAACGCTACCAAAGCCAGCAGCCAATACCGTTTGATAATCTGCCCAACAGGGAGGCCATTAAACACCAGCAATAAATTTACACATAACGCTGGCCACAGCGTTAAAATAATAGCGTTTTGGATACCGATAAATATCGACATCACCGAAGTGGTGATCATCGGAAAGCCGATGCCAAATGCCCCGTGAATCACGGCGGCCAGCGCAAAAAGGAGAGTAAGTGCGACTATTTCAAAGAGGGTGGGATCAGTCATTAGAGATTAGCTGTTTTCCTTTCGAATAAGGGTGTCTATGAGATATCATTTTTCAAGCCACACCTGGTTATTAGAAGTCAAGCGGCTAAATTTTACACCGACCCGGTGAGAGCACTAAATCTTGAATTAGCTCCAAGCTGCGGCTGCGTTGAGGCCAAGTCTAACCAGCGCGGCTGTGCCGGTTGGGGCTGATTAATCATCGGGAGCGAGAGTCATATCGGATTCATCTTAGAAAAAATCGTTCTAAGCAATCAAATCTAATATCTGACCTAGACAAGTGACCAGGTTAAAAACCCGTCAGTTGTTCAGGATACAATCTCCCCAAATGTCTAGCGTATTTGGGGAGGTTTTGCTTTATATTATAAACGAGGGGAAAAGATTTTCCGATAAACAAACAATGGAGTTTGAAAGGAGTTGGGATCATGACGAACAAGACGCAATTAAGAGCGCTAACCACGCTGCGTTCATTGGAACTAACCCATGACATGGAAACCAAACATCTCAAGAAACTGGCTACTATTGCCAGAGAAAAAGATTTTGATGCCAACCAGGTCATCTATGAAAAAGGGAATTTAGGTAAGGCACTTTATCTGATTCTAGATGGGGAGATTATTATCGAAACAGAGGTACCGGGTCACGGCCGGGTGGTTATGAACCGTTTGGGTCCTGGGCAATTTTTCGGATGGTCATCATTATTCCCGCTCGAACGTAAAATGGCTTGGACGACCGCGACCAGACCAACTCGGGTATTGGCGTTCGATGCCAGCCAACTGCACACCGCTTTCGAAGTAGATCATAATTTTGAGTACGCTATTGTCCGGTGCGCCGGCAAAGATATGGCTGATCGCATCCGTGCTTCTCGTCAGCAGCTTAACGATATGATCGTCAATCCCCATTTGACCTATTAGTTTAGATACATTCGATGATTGGCTAGATAATTGGATTGGTAGCTGGTTGGAAAATGGATTAGTTGGCCCCATCTTAACCAACCAGCTATCAAATCAACTCACTATCAGACCAATCATTAAAGGAGACCAAACATGGCTCTACCAATTGAAGCTCTGGTTACAATCCCTTTTACCAAGGGTCTCGAATCGCCCCATTTACAATTTTTAGCTCAACTTGGGCGCACGGCCCACTTTGAACCGGGCTCCTACATTTTAAAAGAAGACGAACCGGCCGATGATTTCTACCTGATCCTGCAGGGGCGAGTAGCGCTGGGAACGTTTATCTCAGGCCGCGGATTTACCACTATTCAAACTATCGGAGATAACGAAGTGCTAGGGTGGTCGTGGCTTATTCCGCCCCATCAGTGGCGCTTCAGTGCTTTGGTTATTCTCCCCACCCAAGTCATTCGCTTTGATGCCCAACGTTTACGGGAAGAATGCGAAGCCGACCACAACTTTGGTTATGCTATCCTTCAACGAATAGCGCTGGTTTTGGGGAAACGTCTAGAAGAAACAAGAAACCGCTTGGAATTATGACCCTTACTATTAGTTTGGATGGAGTATTGCGGCGTGGAAAAATTATCCATAAACCCTCTCTTAAAAAATCTTAAAGCGCACTCCAACAGCGACGCTCAACTCAAATTCGTGCTGCAATCGATGCCGGTGGCCATAATCATTGCCGATCAAGATGGTCTCATTACGTTTGCCAATAAAAAATGTGAATCGTTATTTGGCTATGATCAAGATGAATTAATCGATGAGCCGGTCGAACTGCTTGTTCCCAACCGGCTTCGCAGCCGTCACATTAGCCATCGCACTGACTTCACCCATGATCCGTATGTGAGGATGATGGGCTCTGGGATGGATTTGGTCGGACGGCACAAAGACGGTAGCGAAATCTCCATTGAGGTAGGTTTGAGTTTTACCGAGTTTGACGGTCGACAGCAAATTATTGCATCCATAACCAATATCTCCATCCAACAGCAGACCAAAGCCTCATTAGAGCAGCATGTTCAGACTCGAACGAAACAGTTATCATCGCTTCTTCAAATTTCGCAGAATGTGGCCTCCACATTAGATTTGGAGACGCTATTAAATCTGACCCTTGATCAGTTACAAACGGTTGTGCCATTTAATGAGGGTGCTGTTTTCATCCAAGATAACGGGGATTTAAGGCTACTCAGTTATCGGGGGCCTCGCCATCAACAAGATGTGCTCAATCTCAGACTACCCGTTGATAAACTTAAACCGAATGCGGATATCTTTAACTTTAAAAGACCGGTCATTATTAGAGATACGCACGCCAACAAAACCTTAGCTTCAATTATTAGCCAAGCGGGTAACTTTACGGAAGACAACCTGCTGGAGGATATCCGCTCCTGGGCCTGGATTCCTTTGGTGGCTAAAAAGCAAACGATTGGAGCTTTAGCCTTATGCCATAACAAACCCGATTATTTTTCACAAGAGCAAGCCCAACTGGCTTTTGCCTTTGCTAATCAGGTTGTTGTGGCCATTGAAAACGCCCAACTTTACTCAAAAATTAAACAACATTCCGGCCAGCTTGAGTCGATGTTTTTGGTACATCAGGCAATTACCAGCCGGCTCGATGCTGAGGCCATCTTACAACTCATCGCTGACTCAGCCAGACGGTTAACCAATACCCGCTTGAGCGTAGTCTATCTAGTCGATGGCACTGAACTGCGCGTCGCGGCTTTTTCCACTGAGAGTAACACGTCTCTCTTCGTGGGCCAGCGTATTCCTTTTTCCCAATCGGCTATTGGCCAGGTCATTCAATCGGGCCGGCCCTTGTTGATTAAGGACGTTAAAAACAGTACATATGTTGATATCGAACCGATCAGACGTTTGGGAATTTGCTGCTATCTGGTCGTGCCGATGCTCTCCATTTTTGAGTCGATTGGCATTATTGCCGTGGGCGATAAGCAACTAGGCGTGTTGGGACCGCAAGATGAAGAAACCTTGATGATGCTGGCCTCCGGAGCCGTGATTGGCTTGGAAAATGCCCGGCTTTATTACCGTGAGCGAGAACGCCGCCTGGAGGCAGAACAGCGCCGCCGAGTGGCTGAAAGCCTGCGAGATATGCTCACCGTCCTTAATTCCGACCGGACTGTTGACGAAATTCTTGAATACATTGCCTTGCAAGCCAGCCAGGTGCTCGATGCTCGGGGCAGTGTTGTTTTTCGGCTGCAAAATGAAGCGTTTGCTATTCAGGCCAGCTATGGCCTGTCGGCCAATAATGCGCACAAGACCAATGAAGCAATGAACCAGCAGATTATTCGACACACCCTGCTAACTCGCCAACCGGTGGTGCTAACAAACCTTAATGATCCCACCAACGACTCTGACGATCTTCTATCAAACGAAAAGCTGCAACTGTTATTGGTTAACGGTTTTCGGGCGGTGCTGGCCGTTCCATTGATTGTTAAAGAAGAAGTCTATGGCAGCCTGGCCCTGTATTACAATGAACCGCGCGATTTCTCTACGGACGAGATCGATTTAGCCATCACCTTTTGTGATCAGGCCGCGCTGGCAATTGAAAATGCGCGGCTGCAAATTC
>JAGRCC010001016.1 GCA_020433785.1 Anaerolineae bacterium | reverse complement strand
TGCCTCGATCAACATCGTGATCAGCCCTTGCAGAATTTTGCATGGCCCGATCAACATCGTGATCACCCCTTTTTTAACTCCTCCACCTTTTTGTTCAGTTTACATGACAAGATTGTTCAGAACGTGGGACAGACAAACGTCGCCAAATTTGTTATCATCAGTTATCGGTAAATCGCAATGAGGTAGGAGTATTACGATGCACAAACAGCTAGCCACGGCGGTTCAAGACATGACAGGCCGGATCACACCTAAACAGTTGGCCCCCAATCTTATCAAAACAGGCGTATGGCAAAAGGAAAAGTCGGCCGGACCGGGGCATGATCGTTTGTTTCTTAACGTCTTGGTGGCCATTACCGAAGATGATGGGGGCCGGCAGGCGCTTGAGCAAAGTTTAGAAATTGCCCGCCGAGAGCGAGGCCAATTGCGTGGGCTGCATGCAGTTGCCTCTGAGAAAGAGCGATTAAATATAACCTCACAGTTTCTTCAGGGTGAATTCACCGTAAAGTGTCGAGTAGCGGGTATTGAGGGTAAATTGTCAATCGAAACTGGCCAGCCCGCCGATAAACTCTGCGAGCGTTCCACCCTGGCCGATATTGTGGTTGCGCCGCTGCTCAAGTCTCCTGGTACGAATTTAATAACACGATTGAATTCAGGGTTCCGTACCCTGGTTCGGCGCAGCGCCTGTCCGGTATTGGCTGTGCCCGATCAACCGTCTCACTTCACCAAGGCGCTTTTGATTTACGATGGCAGTCCCAAGGCCAAGGAGGCTCTTTTTGTCGCCGCCTACTTAGCCGGTCAGTGGCAAATGCCGTTGGTGGTCTTAACCGTGGTCGAAGAGAAAATGACCGACCGGTCAATAGAGGCTGAAGTCAGCGCTTATTTAGAGAAACATGGCGTGCAGCCGTCATTTATCCGGAAAAAGGGGGCCGTGACCAAAGCAATTTTGGACATAGCGGAGGAGCAAGCGGCTGACCTGATTATCACGGGCGGTTACAGTCGGAGTCCGGTACAAGGGCTGCTGCTAGGCGACTCAGTTGACGAACTACTTAGCCGGACGAAGCAGCCGGTATTGATTTGCCGTTAGCGAGGTATACCATTATGAAGCAATCCCCCATCATTGGCATTACCACCTACGCCCGCGATAAACGACGAAACTTCAAGCTGGCGATGGAATACGTCGATGTCGTGCGCCGGGCCGGTGGCGTTCCAATTTTAGTTCCCCCCGGCGAGGTCCATCAGGCTGAATTATTGAATTTTGTAGATGGCTTTATTTTATCTGGCGGCGGGGAGGTAGACCCGGCCCTCTATCACGGCCGGAACCACGAAACCATTGCGCTGATCGATCACGAGCGCGATGACAGTGAGATAGCCTTAGCAAGGCGGATGATCAACCAGAAGCTGCCGATGCTCTGCATTTGCCGAGGGCTACAGGTGCTAAACGTGGCGCTCGGTGGGACGTTGATCGAGCATTTGCCCGATGAAGTCGGCCACCAAATCGCGCACCGGCTCCCACCGCGGGACCCCACGGAACACCTCGTCACCATCGAGCCGGACTCGAAATTGGCCCAAATTATCGGGCAGACAGAGAGCGTCGTTGCTTCTTGGCATCACCAAGCCGTGCGGCAGCTTGCTCCAAATCTAAAGGTGGTTGCCCATGCTCCCGACGGCGTCATCGAAGCGATTGAAATGCCCGCTCACCCCTGGCTCATCGCCGTCCAATGGCATCCCGAACTAACAGCCGCCGCCGACCCTACTCAGCAGCGGCTGTTTGACGCTCTCATCAAAGCCTCATCGCGTTACCAACAGCAAAACTTCACGAACGCTATAAACTCTACAAACTCCATAAACTCTACAAACTCTATGAACTC
>JAGRCC010001015.1 GCA_020433785.1 Anaerolineae bacterium | reverse complement strand
ATACCAGCCACGAGTGGATTATGCAGCGCACCGGAATCGCCGAACGGCACATCGCCACTGAAAGCGAATCGACCGCCACAATGGCCGTGGCCGCCACTCACAACGCTTTAGCCCAGGCCGGTATCACCGCCGCCGATTTAGACCTGATCATCGTCGCGACTTCCACGCCGGATTATCACGTGCCGGCCGTGTCCAGCACCGTTCAAGCCATGCTCGGCGCCGACTGCCCGGCCTTCACCCTGGTCACCGGCTGCACCGGCTTTGTTTACGGCTTGGTAACGGCCCATCAATTTATCGCCACCGGCGCGTTTAAGCAGGTGCTGGTGGTCGGGGTCGAACTGGTCAGCCGCTTTTTAGACTGGCAGGATCGCAACACCTGCGTGCTGTTCGGCGACGGCGCCGGGGCGGTTATTGTCGCCCCCAGCGAGACCCCACAGGGCGTCTTAGGTTTCGACCTGGGCTCCAACGGGGCCGACGGCCATCACTTAATGATGGAAGGCGGCGGCTCTTCTTTTCCCATGAGCTACGACGTTATCGACCAGGGTAAAAATTTTCTACAGATGAACGGCCGCGAGGTGTTCAAATTCGCCACCCGCGTTCTGCCCAAATCGACCCTGGCGGCCCTGGCCCACGCCGGCCTGACCGTCGATGATCTGGATCTGCTTATTCCGCACCAGGCCAACGCCCGCATCATCGATATGGCCGTACGCTCCATGAAATTTGACCCCGACAAAGTTTTCGTTAATCTTCATAAGTATGGCAACACATCCGCCGCCTCGATTCCCATCGCGTTGGTGGAAGCCATCGAGGCCGGCCGGCTGGCTGCGGGCGACATCATCGCGCTGGTCAGCTTTGGAGCCGGTCTTACCTGGGCCAGCGCCATTGTCCAATGGGGGCCGGCATAAGCCAGGTGGCAGTCACTAGTGACTATCACCTTTTGAACAAAATCAAGGAGAACAAACATGCCAAATTCAGACCTGAATGATTCACTCAAAAGAGTACAAGAGGAAATTGGAAAAACCAAAACTGATGCTGAGCGACAGGGGATGCTCGATCAGTTGAACGCGCAAATCCAACAGATGTTCGATGAGCCGGAGGGCGAACATCACCACACCTTACGCGAACGGCTCGACGAAGCTATCGTCCAGTTCAAAGTCGAACATCCGCAGTTGGGGCAGGCCATGGAAATTGCTGTCAACAGCCTCAGTAACCTCGGCATTTGAGCGGCGTAATGGCTAGAAAACCCAAAATCCAGGTGCGGCCCTGGACCGAGGCCGACATTCCCGCCATTGTCCAATGCCATCAAGCTGCTTACCCGGAATACCCCGATGATTGGTGGTACGATGAACGTGTCTACACCATGCAGCTCCACGCCTTTCCGGAAGGTCAGTTCTTAGCCGAGATCGACGGGCAGGTGGTTGGTTATACCACCTCGCTCATTGTCCAGATTGACGATGAGGCGGAATGGTACACCTACTCGGAGATTACCGGCGCAGCCACCTTCAGCAGCCACACTCCCAGCGGCGATACCCTGTATGGGGCGGATATCGCCGTCCGGCCGGAGTTTCGCGGAAAAGGTGTATCGAAGCAGCTTTACGTTTACCGCAAAAAACTACTGCGGCGCTACAACCTGCGGCGCATGGTGGCGTACGGCCGCATCCCCGGCTACCATGCCCAAGCCGGGAAAATGACCGCCGAAGAGTATGTAGCCGCCGTAATTGAGGGTAAACTGACCGACCCCGCCCTCAATGCCCATTTGCGCACAGGCTACACCGTGAAGCGTGTTCTGCTCGATTTTCTGGGCGACGAGCCGAGCATGAACTACTGTACCCTTTTGGAATATCCCAATCCGATCTTTAAACCGGAACGGCGCAAGATCGCGGCGGCGGCCATGCGGCGGCCGGTACGTAAAATACGGGTGGCCGCGGCCCAATATCTCATGCGTAAAATTGCCGACTGGGCCGAGTTTGAACAAAACGTCCGCTTCTTCGTCGATACCGCCGACGAGTATCACTGCCACTTTCTGGTGATGCCGGAATACTTTACCGCCCAGCTCTTCTCGATGATGTCGCCTAACCTGACCAGTCAGGAAGCGGCCAAAGAGCTGTCGGCGTTGACGCCGCGCTACGTGGAATTGTTTAAAGGGTTGGCCGCGGCGCACAATCTCTACATTGTCGGCGGCTCGCAACCCACCGTCCGGGGCGACCGCATGTTTAACGTGGCCCACCTGTTTACCCCCAGCGGCAACGTCTATACTCAAGACAAACTGCATATCACCCCCTACGAGCGCAAAAGTTTCGGCGTAATGCCCGGCGAAGAGGTCAAAATATTCGATACCCCGCTGGGGCGCATCGCGATTCAAATTTGTTACGATATCGAATTCCCGGAAGTGGCCCGGCTGTTGAAGCGCGGCGGGGTAGAAGCCATCTTTGTGCCGTTCAGCACCGAGGACAAAAAAGCCTACTTTCGCGTTCGCTACTGCGCTCAGGCCCGGGCCGTGGAGAATATTGTCTACGTCGTTCTGTCCGGCAATGTGGGCAACCTGCACACGGTTCGGTCGTACCTGATCAACTACGGTCAATCAGCCATCTTTTCGCCCAGCGATGTAGCTTTTCCCTTGGAGGCCAAAATCGCCGAGGCCGAACCCAACGTTGAAACCGTGGTGATTGCCGACTTGGACCTGACCAGCCTACAGCAGCAGCTTGAAATCGGCAGCGTCCGCCCCATGTACGACACCCGGCCTGATTTATACCAGCTTCAGGCCAGGGTGCCGGTTAAGGTGGTGCGGGTAGAATAAAATGATGAATGATGAGAAATGAATGATGAGTGTCGAAAAGGCTAAATCCGTGTAAATCTGTTCCATCTGTGTCATCCGTGTTCCATCCACATAGAACACGGATTTGGAGGCAACAGCTTTACTCATGACCTAATGCAGCTACGCTAAATTCCGCAAATACTCAACCAGGGTGCGCAGCATGAGGCCGGTGCCGCCTTTGGTCAGGTAGCTGCGCTTGGTGTCGTCCGAGCCGCCGCTGTAGAGTTCGCCGCCGGCAATGTCGATGTGGGCCCAGGGCCAGTCGCCGGTGAAGTTCGATAGGAACCGGGCGGCGGTAATGGCCGCGGCCAGCCGCCCGCCGGTGTTTTTGATATCAGCTATGTCGCTTTTAAGTTGGACGTCGTAAGCGGAGTCGAGCGGCATGCGCCACAGGGGTTCACCCACTTTTTGGCCGGCCGCCAGCAGCAGTTGGCAGAGCAAATCATCGGTCACAAACAGCGCGCTGGTGCGCTGGCCGAGGGCTAACAGCTTGCCGCCGGTTAGGGTGGCCACGTCGATAACCACGGCCGGCTTAAGACTGTCGGCATAGCACAGTGCGTCGGCCAGCAGCAGGCGGCCTTCGGCGTCGGTGCTGATGATCTCGACGCTGACTCCGTTTTTGGCGATAAAGACATCGTTGGGTTTGTAGGCGGTGGCGCTGACCACATTCTCCACGGTAGGCACCAGCCCGACAACATGCAGCGGCAGCTTGAGTTCGGCCACACTCCGCATCGCGCCGATGACCGCTGCCGCGCCACCCATATCGCCCTTCATGCCGACCATGTTCGGCCCCGGCTTCAGGGAATAGCCGCCCGTATCAAACACCACGCCTTTCCCGACCAACACGACCGGTCCGGCCTTACTATCGACGCCGTCAGGCCGGTGTTCCATGATAATAAATTTAGCCGATTCGACTGCCCCCTGGGTGACGGCCAGCAGCACGTTCATGCCTTCGGCCCGCATCTCGGCTTCCTCCAACACCCGACAGGTCAAGCCCACCTCAGCCGCCATCGCCTGCGCCGCTTCGGCCAGAGCGGTGGGCGTTAGCACGTTGCTGGGTTGGTTAATTAGGTCGCGGGCCAGGTAAACGCTGCCGGCAACGGCCTGCCCGGCCGCTGCGCCGGCTTCGATGGTCTCAATCTTCGCGGCATCGAACTCCACTAAGGTCAGAGCCTGAACCTGTTTCTCATCCTGGCGCTTTTCGGCCGATTTGACCCCCGGCACGTCGTAGCGATACTGTCCCAACAGGCTGCCCTCGACCACCGCCTGGGCTGCCTCACCCAGCGCCAGCCCACCGATCCCGCCGCCATGGATGATCGTGGCCACGTGGGCCGCGCCCGTCTGTCTGGCTCGCTCCACCGCCACCGCCGAAGCTTCGCGCACCTTTTCCAGATCGAACTCATCAGCCGGCCCCAGACCGACCACAATCACTCGCCGGGCCGGAATCGCGCCGCGCGGATAGAGTACCACCGTCTGGCCTAACTTGCCGCTCAGGTCGCCGCTCGCAATCAACTCGGCAATCGCGCCGTCGAGGGCTTTGTTAACCACCCCGGTCGCGCCGCCGGGTTCGGTCACGCCTTTGAACAAATTCACGATAATCGCGTCGGCGTCGGTTATTTGAATACCGCCTTGGGTAACTTTGATGTCCATATGAATGCTCCTAAAAGAGATGAGAGATTGAGAGGGGAGACTGGAGATTGGGGCTGATCTGCTGCACCTGTTTGAACATAACCTCATGTGCCCATCTCCGTCTCTTATTCCCTACTCCTGACTTCCTACTTCCCGATGTGTTATGAAATTTCCAAACTAACTTTTAGCGTTTTGAGCTTGGCCAGGGCTTCATCGACTTTGGCTCGGTTTTCCGGGTTGTTGAGCCAGCGGCTAACCCCGGATGGGTGGGGCAGCGGCACAATGGCGGTCGAGTCCCGCTGAAAGATGTGGCCGATGAAGCTTTCGAGCGGCCGGCCTTTGAGTTCCGGCAAATGCTGTTCGATGGCAATGCGGCCAATAGCGATGATGATTTTGGGCTGGATGATGGCCAGCTCCCGCTCGCGCCAGGGGGCGCACAAGCGGCGTTCGGTCGCGGTCGGCACTCGATCGCCGCTGCCGCTACGGCTTTTACCGGGATAGCATTTGGTTACCGCCGAAAGATAATGGTTAGTGCGAAAGTCGGCTTCCGGCCAGCCGGCCTGTTCCAGCCACTCCCACAGCAGCGATCGCTGGCCGCCGCGCCGCAGACCAAAGGGGATGCCGTTGCGGCCGGTTTCCACTTTAGCCGGAGCCTGGCCCACGACAATGACCTGGGCCGAGGCCGGCCCGGCAAAAACCGGCCGACTACCGATGAAGTAACCAGCTTCGGCGCATTTTCGACAGTGGCGCAGTTCGTGGTGAAGCTGATCTAATTCAGTTTGTCCCATGGCGCCTCATTAAGGGAGACTTAGGCCGGTTCGATAGTAAACGTGGTCTTGAACTCAATATTGCTGTTCAACGACTGACCGACGACACAATATTTATCGTGCGATAGATCGATAGCGCGTTGGATGGCTTTGGCCTCAATTCCTTCGCCTTTAACGACAAAATGCAAGCTAATCGTCTGAAATGGTCGGGGATAATTATCCGGCTGCTCGGCCGTGACTTGCACATCAAAGTCGCTGATCTTTTGTTTCTTCTTTTGTAAGATGGACAGCACGTCCATACCCATACAACCCGCCAACGCCATCAACAGCATTTGGCCGGGTTTAATATTATAGCCGCCCATAGAGATTTCGCGGCCCCGGGCATCGACGCCCACAAATTCAAGTCCTTCACCGTTCCAGTGAGCTGATACATTTGATGTATGCATGGTAGGGAACCTCCTCGTCATCCTTTTATACGATATTCAGTAGAAGATGGCACTATTAATAGGCTAAGGCTGAGGCAAAGGCGAAGATTCTCTCAACCCACACCCTAACCTCAACGCCATAAATAAACACGACGAACTCCAAACTAACCCAACACCCCCAACTCTACAAACTCTATAAACTCATTTCAGCTTCATCAACCGCCGCGCCCCCTCTTCCAAGACCGACCGGGTTTTGCAAAAGGCGAACCGAACGATCTTAGATCCATCGGCGGGGTTGCTGTAGAAGGCGCTGGGGGGGATAGCCGTCACACCGATGTCGGTGGTCAGATAGCGACAAAAGGCCACATCGTCAGGAAAGCCAAGGTGGCTGATATCGGCCATCATAAAGTAGGTTCCCTGCGGCATCAACGGTTTTAGCCCCACCTCGGCCAATACATCGGCCAGAAAGTCGCGGTTGGCCTGGTACATCGCCGCCAATTTGGCGTAGTAATCCGGCGACGTTTGCAGCGCTACGGCAATTGCTTCTTGCAGCGGCGTCGCGCCGCAGTAAGTCATAAACTGGTGGACCCGCAAGATGGACTGAATCAGATCGGGTGGAGCCACGGCCCAGCCTACTTTCCAGCCGGTCATGCTGAAGGTCTTA
>JAGRCC010001014.1 GCA_020433785.1 Anaerolineae bacterium | reverse complement strand
TACGATGTTTATCTGACTTATCTATCAGATGCAATCTTATTTAAATGCTACTTTTGAGAGTATAGCATCCATTATTGTTAATCACAACAAAAAATATACTGCGATTATCAGATCCCTCAACCTCTCCCCTCATTCAATTCTCACCACAAACTCAATCGAGTCCTGACCATCCGCCCGCAGCAAGCGCTGCCCTTCCTGCGGATTATACAACCCGATCCGCAGGGTATATGTCCCGGCGACGACTGCCGGAACCCACAATCCGTGCCGGTCGATGATCACCTCGCCGGCGGTCCAACTCGACGTCGGTCGAGACCACTGGGCCGGCTGCCCATCTGATTGGGCGATGATTGTTCCCTCGCTGTTGAGCAAATGCGCGAATACATGATAATCCACACCCGGCGTAGTCGCCGCCTGCCAGTGGAGTTCGACCGGCAGGCTGTGGTTCGCCGGCGTTTGCGGAGGGTAGACCACCTCGTCTAAAATGATCAGATCGCCAAAGGTAGTTTTAGCCGGCGTCGTGACCATTGTTTCCGGTGAAGGAAAAGCGAAGAGGAGGAGTCGTTGGCCGTCGAAGGTGTCGCTGCGGGTTTTGAAGCCTTGGGCGGCCAATGTCTGCTCGATGCCGCTTTCTTCAGGGGGGAGCCAGTTGGGCAGCCACCAAATTTGGTCGTGGAAGGTCATCGTTTCACCGAGCCGCCTCGTAACCGGATCAGGCAGCGGGAAGCCGCCGTTATTCAAGCCCAGAACCGGGGCGCGACCTTTATAGTGTTCGGCAAACGGCATGGCGATTTCGGGATCGTTGGTGATGACCGCATCGGTGGGGCGGATGGCCTGATTTAATGCGGCGACCGCTTGTTTGAGCGAATTGGGCGGGAGGGCGTGACTGTGGATAAGGAGGAAGGTGAGGGCGAGGAGCGAGATTAAAAGGGCAATTGATAATTGATAATTGATAATTGATAATTGGTAATTGGAGGAGGGCGAGGTTGGAGATGGGAGATGGGAGATGGGAGATGGGGAGGGTGGGGATTTAGGGGTGGGAAGAGAGAGGAGCAATCTGATTTGTTGGCTTAGGTAGAAAGCCGTCAGGCCGAGGTTGAGGGCGAGGATGGCGAGTAGTAACCCATTGATTTGGCCTCGCCAAGCCCAAGCCAGATCTAATGTATCGAGGGAGATAAAAGACCAGGCGGCCAGCAGCGCGGCGTACTGTGGATCGAAAAAGGTTTGGCGGTCGAAAAGGGGAAGGCCGGTGTCGAGGAGTGAGTTTTGAAAATCAGAGAAATCGATCAGGGTAGTTTGGAGTTGGGGGATCAGGCTGAGGAGCGAAAGAATGAGAATGAGCACAAACGTGAGCCGGCGTGGGATATGGGACGTGGGACGTGAAGCCTCAGAGGTAGTATAAGGTAAGAAGGCGTAAGTGAGGACGGGCGCCAGAAAGATAGTCCAGAAGGGGAGGGTGGGAATCATGAAGCGTGGTCCCCAGGCGTAGCCGCCGTGCCACATGAACCACTTGCCATAGAGCAGCAAGTGAATGAGGATGACACTAAGGGCGGTCAGACCTTCAGCAGGGAAACGGCGAAAAAACGGCCAGAACCCGACGACGCTCAAAATTAAAATAGGGCAGTACAGCAGCAGACCACGGCCGGGGCTAACCAGTTGGCCGAGCAGGCCGTCGAGAAGAATACCGCTGAAGGTTTCGTTGGGCAGATAGCCGGTATTGAGCGGATCACCGTAGCGAGACATATTGAAGGTGATTAGGCTCAAACCGATGAGGGTTAGCGGCAGCGCGAAGGCGACCAGCGACGGCCAAAAACGCAAGAGCCGCCCCAGAAATTGGGCTGGCTTGGCGCCTCGCAGTAAATAATAGAGAAACAGCACGCCGAACACCGGCAAAAATAAAGCTTCGGCGTAGCGTGTGGCCACATTCCAACCCAGAAACAGACCGGCCAACAAAGGATAAATGATAAGTGGCTTTTTGAAGCGGGATTGGGTTGCCGATGTCCCGGCGAGCGTATGGACAAATTTAAGTAGCACAAATGCAGCAGACAACAGCAATAACCCCGAAAAAGGATCGCTGAAGAGCGATTTAGCATACGGCCAGGCTAAGGTCGCCAGGCCAAATATCAAAGCTGCGGTCAGGCCGACTAGCGACGAGTAACCTAACTTTTCGAGGTAGGCCAGCAGCAAAACCGCCGTAAGGGCGGTGACCAAGGCATTAAACAGCAGCGCCAAACTAACCGGGCCAAACCACGGTGCCACCAGTCCCAACCAAACCAGTGGCAGCAAGCCCAGCGGCACCCCAACGCCCTTACGCGAGTAGAGCAGTCCATCGAGACCGTAAGTGCCTTGCTGCAAATCCATCCAGCGAATCTGCTCGATGTCTAGCGCACCCCGGCGGACCAGACTCTCGGCTGTAGAAAACATCGCCAGTCCGTCGCTGGAGTTGATGCGAGGCGTATAGGTCAACATATAAACCGCCATCAAAAACAAAAAAAGCGCGATTCTTAAAAAACCACCAGGCCGGGTAATCACTATTTTCTAGAAAGACCTCCATGCGGCATAAATTCTAATTATAGTTGTGGCCGTAATCCAGGCGAATTTTCAGATGAAGCAATAAATTTTTCTCGTTGGTTGAAACCATTATAATATGCTATAATGCTATAAATTTCCCATTGGTAAGGCGGCATGGATAACTTGATCGGTCGTAATTTTGGCGGATACAAACTAAAAGAACTGGTTGGAACTGGTGGCGTAGCCAGTATTTACAAAGGCTATGACGAACGACTAGCCCGCTGGGTAGCGATCAAGGTTATTTCGGTTGCCACCATCGGCGGCGAAACTGAAGAAACCGTGCTGGCTCGCTTTCGACAAGAAGCGCAGGCCATTGCGGCGCTGCGGCATCGCAATATCCTGACGATTTACGGCTATGGTGAGGAAGAGGGCTACGCGTACATTATTATGGAATACGTGCCTGGCGGCTCGCTCAAAGATCGGGTCGATGCCGGGAAGCCCGTTTCTTGGGATCAGGCGTTGACCATCATCATTCCCGTTTCACAAGCCCTGGCCTTTGCTCACGAGCACAACATTATCCATCGGGATATTAAGCCGGCCAACATCTTAATGCCGCAAGAAGATTGGCCGCTGCTAGCCGATTTTGGTCTGGCCAAAATGGAACACTCCACCCGGCCCAACCTGACCATGCCGGGCCAAGTGTTAGGCACAATGGCTTATGCTGCCCCGGAGCAAATTCAAGAGGGCGAAATCGATGCCCGCATCGATATCTACTCGCTGGGCATTGTGCTGTATGAGCTGTTGACCGGCAAACTGCCGTTCGAAGGAGAGACTTCCTTCGACTTTTTGATGGCCCGATTGACCGAGCCGCCCAAACCGTTGTTAAAAGCCAATCCCAATGCCCCCGATATCTTTGTCCCGATTCTCGACAAAGCTCTGGCTCAAGACCCCCACGACCGCTATCAGACGATGGTTCAATTCTCGCAAGATTTGATGGAAGCCCGCTACAAACTGGGGCGCTCGGCGGCCACCCGGCCGCGTGGGGGCCGCTATCAAGGGGCAACCTCGGTCATGAATACCCAAGAGCTCCAAGAAACCAAAGTCCTGCTCAAACTCACCGACAGCGGCCAATCAATCGACACGACCGATCAATCCGATCTGCTGATTGGCCGCGCCCACAAAAATATGGTGCCTGACATCAACCTCACTCCGCATGGCGGCACCAAAGCCGGCGTATCCCGACGACACAGCCGGCTGTTCCGGAAAGATGATCAGTGGTATTTAGAAGATTTGGGCAGCACCAATGGTACATT
>JAGRCC010000011.1 GCA_020433785.1 Anaerolineae bacterium | reverse complement strand
ACCGCATCGAAGTCCGCGCCGTCTTCGGCAAAGAAGACCTGCGCAGCGGGATATTGAATCAAACCTTGACCGTTGAGTAAGCTGATGAGTTGGTTTGTTTGTTGGATGGATGGTTGGTTGGTAACGTCCAAACCAACCATCCAACCGGCCAACAAACTAACTACCCCCACCCCTCTAATTGATTTCAAACAATTTCTACAGTGTACTATGTACGAATAGACTAGCGCAGCCTCTTTTTTATCCATCTTCTTTACTTACTCCCCTCAGAACAACTTCCCACTACGGTAGCCCCACTGCCCATCCAGCCATCCATCCAACGCCACAAACTCTCGGAGTGGGGTGAACGTCATGGTTGTTGGCAAACGTGAGGTAGCTAGATAAGGGCCTTGAGTCATTAAGGTCTCCCTTTACAAACACCCCGGTCTTTACAAAAAAAGACCCGGGTCTAGGCTTTTTTAGACCTGGGTTTAAACTTTTTCACACCCGGGTCTAGACTTTTGCACACCTAGGTCTAAACTCTTACACACCCCGGTCTAGGCTTTCGGACACCTGGGTCTAGGCTTCCGCGCACCCCGGTCTAGGCTTTCGGACACCTGGGTCTAGGCTTTCGTACACCTGGGTCTGGACTTCCGCACACCCGGGTCTAGGCTTCCACACACCTAGGTCTAAACTTTTTTAGACCCGGGTCTAGGCTTCCGCACACCCCGGTCTAGGCTTCCACACACCTAGGTCTAAACTTTTTTACACCCAGGTGACCACGTCTGAACCCTAGCCTGGTCAGGTTGTGTCACCCGGGTGTTCAACGCCGAACGCTAAGCCTATTTACGGGTAGCAGGGGCGTTACCCGAGCAATTCGTTCCCGTGCGCTTTAGCGATGGCCGCCACTTGCTCCCAGTTCGGCTCCTCATCGGACGGTGGGGGCAAGGTGCGGCTGGCGGCCGGTTTGCTCATAGCGATGACCAGATCCTCGAACCCGCCGGGGGTCATGATGAACAGCATCCGGCAGCCGGCGCTGCCGACCGTATAGCGGTGGGGGATGTCACGCGGGCCAAAAACGTAATCCCCGGCGTGGGCCTCAATGGTGGCCTGGCCGACCTCAAAGGTGACGTCCCCTTCGAGCAACCAAAAGCCCTCGTCCTCCCGGTGATGCACATGGAGCGGGGCTTCGGCCCCAGGCGGCTCCGTGATCTCGATAAGGGTCATCTGCCCCCCGGTGTCGGCGGCCGTGGCCTTGATCACGGCCAGGCTGTCAAACCACCAGCGCGCCTGTCCCTCGTCTTTGGCCACGGCCACCGGCTTCAACATCTGAGTTTGAACATTGTTCTGTGTCATTTTAGTCTCCCTTCGAAATTTATGATCAAGCCATCATCAACCAACTGGCGGACAATCGCGTACCGCCAGGTTCCCCTATTGTCACGGCGCACCACAGTGATGCACCGCTCGGAAACGATCAGCGCAATGTCGCGGGCTTGCATGACATACTGCGGATTGGCCACGTAGCTGTGTTCACCGGCCCACGTCACCAGGGCCAACCGGGCTATCGCCTCACCCCCACGAGCTGATTGTTCATCGTTCACAACCAGCAGGGCGCCATCCTCAAACAACTCGGCCAGCGCTTGCTGGTCGCGGAGCATCAGGGTGTCCTCCAACAGCGTCTCAAGTTCCTCCGGTGTTCGCGCCCCGGTCATCATCGCCCCGCCCTTCCTTGTCTGAAGTCGTTCATAGCCTCAAGTATATAGGCCGCCGGGAGACTTTTCTATACCAGAAAAGTGGTATTGTAAGCAGCAATTGGCGGATGTATAATAGACGCATGGTAACTACTCCGGTGACTGGCACTTTGGCTCAAATCGAGACCATTGAGTGGAATACAACGCTGTTATTAGTGCGATTAAGTGCCAGTCACCTTGTTGTATGCTGAATAAATACGACGCATGGACGGATACGGAAAGCAGCGAGCTAAAGACAAGATCATTTGGCTGGCCGGGCAGAGCCTCGACCTGGTGACGTTTTGGCAGCAGGCGAACGAGACCCTGGCGCGGGCTGTGCCGCACTATATGAGTCCCTGCTGGTTCACCCTGGACCCCGCCTCGCTCCTGGTCACCAGCCACTATAACCCTGAGATGCTGGAACTGCCGCCGGAATGGCTGGCCCACGAATACTTTGAAGACGACTTCCACAAGATCGCCGATGTCGCCCGGTCTGAACGGGGGTTCTCGACGGTGCATGAAGCGACCGGAGGTGATCCGAGCCGCAGCCCTGGCTGGAACCTTTACGTGCGGCCCTATGGGGGCGATCAGGAACTCCTGATCGCCTTGCGCACCTTGGCCGGTGATGTCTGGGGGATGCTGGGGCTTTACCGCGAGCCGGGCCAGCCCTTGTTCGACCCCGACGAGTGCCGCTTCCTGCGTGAAGTAGCGCCCTACCTGGCCGAAGGCGCTCGGCGCGGGCTGCTGGTCGGCGAGGCGGCCGACCCCGAAGGGCCGGAAGCGCCCGGGTTGGTGGTACTCCGGGAAGATTGGTCCGTTGAGTCGCTCACGCCCGGTGTGGCCCACTGGCTGGACGAATTGCCCGGCGGTGACTGGACGGTGCGCGGCAAGCTGCCCCCGGTGGTCCTGGCGGTGGCCGGGCGCGCCATGCGCACCGCTGAACACATGGATGCCCCCGGCGAGGTGGCCCTGGCGCGGGTGCTGACCCGCTCTAATCAGTGGGTCGTCCTCCACGGCGCCGCACTTGTGGCCGGCGGTACGCGGCGCTGCGCCGTTATTGTTGAGCCTGCCCAACCGGCGCGTATCGCCTCTTTGCTGATGGCGGCCTATGAGTTGACCGAGCGCGAGCAGGAAGTCACCCGCCTGGTGTTACAAGGCAATTCGACCGTAGAGATCGCCGCGCGCCTGGTGATCTCCGCCTACACCGTCCAGCAGCACCTCAAGAGCGTGTTTGACAAGACGGGCGTGCGCAGCCGGCGTGAGCTGATTGGCCAGGTTTTCTTCGCCCACTACGAACCGCGCCTGCGCGACAACGAGCAGCGCGCCATGACGGGACGACCACTGCGCGGCGGCCCGTTGGACCCACATGGGAACAGTTGATCGGCATTAAGGCTTATCGTTTTCAAAGGAGTCCGACAGTCTCAGATGAGACGACAACGAGAATGAAAATGCTGTAGGACAAACTTAAGTTTGTCCTACAGCATCTATTTTTAGAGGATTGAAGGAGCTAACCATGTACATGCTTCGCATTGAACACCCTGTCCCGAACTATGAAGGCTGGAAGCAAGCCTTCGATAGCGACCCGGTCGGCCGGGAGAAATCAGGCGTACGCCGCTACCAAATCCTACGCCCCATCGACAATCCCAACTACGTCATGATCGACCTTGAGTTCGATACCATCGATCAGGCCGAGGCCTTGCTGGCCGCCATGCGCGTGGTGTGGGGCCGGGTCGAGGGGACGATTATGATGAACCCTCAATCACAGATTGTAGAAATGGTGGAAGCCAAGGCGTACTGATCAAAACCATAGGATATAGGACTTACGCAGTTGAGTGTATCGAACCCAGGTGACAGTCACTTTTTGCTGAAAATGAATGTTCGTTTAGTCCAAACAGGTCGATTTATCGCCGCTAAGTGACTGTCACCTTTTGAACTGCGTAACTCATAAGGATAAATATCACGGAGGTTTTCATGAGTGAGATGATTAACGCTTACTTATATCAACCCGGCGAGGGTGAGTTGCGCTGGATGGGGGAGACATTCACCTACTTTCTGGCGACAGATACGCGCACGGGCGGGGCTTTCGCTCTGGTTGAAGAACAGGCAATTGGCGGCGAAATCATCCCGCTGCACAAACACGATGATGGTGAATCGTTCTATGTCCTCGCAGGCGAAATCTCCTTTTACCTGGACGGCCAGGCGGGGAGGCGAGCCGGGGCCGGCGCATTTGTTCATATTCCCGGTGGCACAATCCACGGCTTCCGGATTGAGTCGGTCATGGCGCGTTACCTCATTCTCACAACACCCCGACATGGCGAGTTCTACCGAGCAATTACCTCGCCTTTACCCCATGCCGTCATCGATGATACGGTAATTGGGCAAGCGTGCCAGGCGTATGGGATCGAGTTTGTGGGTCCCCTGCCGATCTAGCCCTACCAGCTTCGCATCGGTTAAAGTCAAGGAGGGATCACCGTGTCCGCTCTAGCTCAACTCCGAGTGGCCGCTAGCCTGCATTGGTTCATCGCCGTTGGTTTGGGGATGTTCTGCGTCCCGGCCATTCTAATTCTTCTGAAGGCGCTCCAGTAAGCACCGCCGCCAGCTTAACCGATGCGGACGGCCAATACCCGGAAAACTATAACGAACTGAGCCATGCTGTCTGCCCCGATAGATCGCGCATCGTAGCCAGGTAATGCTCCTCAGAGGTTGACCACCGAAGTTGGGCCATCTCTTCCGCATCGGGGCCGGCCACGTAGCGCAGGCGTGGAGAGGGGTCGCCGGCGGCGCTGAAGACCGTCTCGGCCACCTGCTCTTCGTCGGCATCGTCAAAGGGGGAATCCATCATGGCCTGCATGATATGATCGAAGTAGGGCTTGTAGGCCGGCGGCATGGGGATATCCTGCAAGGTCGCCAGGGTGCTCTTGGCGAAGTTGGTGGTGTGCATCGCGCCCGGCTCCACCAGCTTCATGCGGATGTTCTGCGACTCAAGCTCATAGGATAGGGACTCCGACAGTCCCTCCAGGGCATGCTTGGTGGCCACGTAGATCGACAGGAGCGGCGCGGCCGCTAAGCCGACCGCCGAACTGATATTGACAAAGACACCGCCGCCTTGCATGCGGAACCGGGGCGTCATGGCCCGGATGACATTGATCGGGCCGAAGACATTCGTCTGAAATATAGTTCGAATGGTTTCGGGCGGCGTCGCCTCAAGGATGGTGACCGTGCTGATACCCGCATTGTTGACCACCACATCAATAGCGCCAAACCGGGCGATGCCCGCGTCGATGGCCGCCTCGATGCTGGCCACATCGGTAACATCGAGCGCGGTCACCAGGATACGATCGGGATAGTCGGCGGCCAGGCTGTGGTCTGGGGTGCGCATGGTAGCCACGACATTCCAACCTTCAGCGGCGAATTTTTTTGCTGTGGTCCGGCCCAGGCCGGTCGAGCAACCGGTAATCAAAACTGTTTTACTCATCAGATAGTTCCTTTGTAATAATGGTGGAGTTAGTAGAGATGATATGCAGTATAAGGGATGCGGTTTGGATTGTAAATAACGAAAAGTCCAACGATCATTATTGATCGTCTCGATTTTTGTGCTATACTCTTACTATGGATCCATTAACCGACCTTATCGCCCTCTTGCGGCCTCGAACCGCTCTGCTCGGCAGCCTACTGGGGACAGGCCAATGGGGGGTTCGTTCTCCCTACTACCCAGACCCCAGCTTTTTTCTGGTCACCGAGGGCGACTGCTGGTTTCAGCAGGATGACGGCGATCCTATTCACTTGTGTCAGGGTGACTACCTCCTGGTTGCGCGCCCGCTGTCAGCCACTTTTGTCAGCCATCCGGGCGTCGAAACCGTTCTGACCGATGCCGCCTTCAAAGCCTTGCATGGCGATGACTTCACCATCGGTGCCGGCTCAAACGGGGCGCGAACCACTCATGTGATTGGCGGCCTGTTTCTCTGTGATCCGGCGAATGTCACGCTCCTGACCGGGCTGCTCCCGCCAACCATCCATGTTCAATCCCGGGCGGGTATCACCGACCGGCTGCGCAGCATTATCGCTATTATTGCCGAAGAGGCGCGTTCTGAGTGGCTGGGGAAAGATCTGATATTGTCCCGCTTGGTCGAAATTATGCTGATCGAGGCCCTGCGCCGCCAAAGCAGCGAACCAAAGCCGCCGATAAAAGGCCTACTGGCCGGTCTGGCCGATCCGCAACTGGCCTTGGCCCTGCGGCAGATCCATTCGAATGTGGGGCGAGCCTGGACCGTGGCTGAACTGGCCGCGAGTGTCGGCATGTCCCGCTCGTCCTTTGCGCGCCACTTTACCACGGCCGTCGGCGCTGCCCCGGTCGAGTATCTGCTGGCGTGGCGAATGGCTCTGGCCAAAGATGCGCTGCTCCACAGCAACAAGTCATTGACCGAGATCGCGTTCGACATTGGCTATCAATCGGCCAGTGCCTTTAGCACCGCCTTCAGTCGAATGGTGGGCTGCTCACCGACCCAATATGTCACGGAAGCCGCCCGCGAAAATGTGGGCCGTTAGCACCTTACTCATGAGCTCTTATTGCCAATATTGGCCCAGAAAATATCCACGGAGTTGACCCCATGACCTTACCCTTAGAAACACCCCGTTTGCGTTTACGCGCCTTCCAAATGGATGATGCCGCCGATTTTGCCGCCTACCGCTCCGACCCCCTGGTCGCTCAGTATCAAGGCTGGCAAGCGCCTTTTAGTCTTGACCAGGCCCGCGAGTTTATTACAGACATGCAGGCCACTCATCCCGGCCTGCCTGATGAGTGGTATCAAATCGCCATCGAACACAAACAAGAGGGCCGTTTAATCGGCGACTGCGCTTTCCATATTTTGCCGGAAGACGGCCAACAGGCTGACATCGGCTTTACCCTGGCCCGCGCCTATCAAGGTCAGGGCTTAGCCACTGAGGCGGTGACCCGCTTGATCGATTATTTGTTTAATACCTTTCAGCTTCACCGTCTACAAGCCCTATGCGATGTGGATAATCGGGCTTCAAGCCGATTGTTGGAAAGCGTTGGCATGCGACGCGAAGCGCACTTTATCGAACATTATTGGTTCAAAGGTGAATGGCGCAGTGAATACGGCTATGGCCTTTTGCGGCGAGAATGGCCTCAACCGGCCCGGAGGAATGGCGTCTCGCCGGTAGCCTAGCCGGCATGGGCTCACAGCAGATGACATAGACGTTGAACGGTAAGCTGAGGTTTCCAGGGTCATGTTAGATCACGATAACCTATGCCCATGACTAAAACCAAACTTTTTGACCTAGTCGAGATCGTATATCATTATTTAATCAGCCTGGATCATCATTATCTAGGTCCTTTTCTGGCTAAGTGGCCGGCTAAACCTTTCAATACCCGAACGGTTTCCCAACGGTCACTGCCGGTTCTGGCCTATTTGCCCGAGCTTGTGGTCGGGGCCAAGGTCGAAACTGAAACGATAGTCCACCTGCTCGTCACTCTAGCGGAGGACCTGAGGTGGGGCCAAACCTACTCGCTCGATGATTTTGGTCCGGCCTTCTTGGCAAAATATGGTTGGACCGAATTAATCGGGCTACGCGGGCCGATTGCTAGCGCCGATATCGCCTGCGGATTCCTGTTGCTCGGCCCGGACATCGAATACCCCAAGCACAGCCATGAGGCTGAGGAAGTTTACATCCCCTTGAGTGGGCCGGCTTGGTGGGTGTGGGGTCATGACCATTGGGTGTCGAGGCCAATTGGTGTTCCGATCTATCACCGGTCGTGGCTAACGCATGGCATGCGCACCGAAGCTGCGCCGCTCCTGGCGTTGTACCTCTGGCATGGGGGTCACCTTGCCCAAAAATCACACATCGACTAATACATTATGAGCACAAACTATTTTCAACAAAATCACAAAAAGCTGTGGCCCTGGCTGGCGATGGCCCTCATTCTAGCTCTATCCATCTTCCTGTTACGAAGCCAGGGACGATTATGGATATGCTCATGCGGCCAGGTTTACCTGTGGGTGGGCGATATTTGGAGCGCGGATAACTCGCAACACCTGCTCGATCCGTATGCTTTTTCCCACCTGTTACATGGTGTGGTTTTTTTCTGGATCCTGACCTGGCTTCGACCGCAAATGCCGCTGCTATGGCGATTATGTATTGCCGTGGGTATCGAGGCGGCTTGGGAACTATTTGAAAATAGCGAGATGGTCATTCAA
The DNA here is from genome assembly GCA_020433785.1 of Anaerolineae bacterium. The sequence goes on along the minus strand of JAGRCC010000011.1, from coordinate 157 downwards.
CGCTACCGCGAAACCACCATCTCACTGGGGTATGACGGGGACACGATTGTCAACTCCGTCAGCGATATTGTGGCGATGGGGGTCGGTTTTATGCTAGCCTATAAGTTGGGCTTCCGGTGGTCACTCATCCTGTTTATCGTGGTTGAACTCGTCCTGC
>JAGRCC010000010.1 GCA_020433785.1 Anaerolineae bacterium | reverse complement strand
TACCACCCAAAAAGTCATTCCTACCATCGAAAAATCATTCCTACCATCGCCGAGCCATACCTACCACCCGCCGAACGGTTCCTACCGCCGCCAAATCATTCCTACCACGGAAAAACCATCCCTACCATTCATCAACCAACCGCCGACGTCATTTCTCAGCCTTAGCCTTTACCACCACCCTCATTAACAAAAAACAGCGTCGAGTATTTGCCATAAAATATTTACCCAAGTAAACTAACCGCGTTTTACTCCCCCAAGACACCTATATCAGAGAACTTCATACACGCTGCTGTGCAATCCAATGGAGGAAGAATTTGAAGTCCCTGGAAATGGACCACAACCGGACCTATTGTCGGACCAACACGACCTTTTCCTCACAAATATTGATCATGACGTACAAATCGATAACCTGCTGCCACCAATTATGGGGGCATGAAATGCAGGCTGGCCGGCGGCCACAAACATCGCTCTGTTGATTTTCAATTGTCATTTTACCGAAAGGAGGTTCGGCCTTGAACTTCTTACTCAAGATATCACACGCTATCGACGCCATGACCGAATGGGTCGGTGGTATCGCGAACATCATTGTCCTCATTACCATCGCCATCGGGTTTTACAATGTGTTTGTCCGCTATTTGGGGCGCTTCATTGGAGTCCAGTTATCCTCTAATGTCTACATCGAGCTACAGTGGTATCTGTACTCGATGATTTTCTTTTTAGGCTTTGCCTATATTTTAAAGCATGGCGTTAATGTCCGCGTCGATTTTCTATACGCCAACTGGCGCCCGGAGACCCAGGCTTGGATCGATCTAATCGGAACGATACTCGTGTTAATCCCCTTCTGTATCATCGGTATCTACGCCACATTCGGCCCGGTTATGACCTCCTGGGGACGGCTGCCTAACGGAAACTGGGGCACCTGGGAGATGTCCCCGGACCCGAACGGGCTGCCCCGCGCTCCCGTAAAAACAATGATTATTATCGCTTTTGTGCTGTTGCTGCTGCAAAGTATTTCCCAGATTATCAAATATATCGCTGTTTTGACCGGGCATAAAGAAGTTGTCGCAGAAATCAAAGCCGATACCGAAGAGTTTGTATCCTAGTAGTATATGAGTTACGCAGTTCAAAAGGTGACAGTCACTTAGTGGCGACAAATCGACCTATTTGGACTAAACAGACATTCATTTTCAGCAAAAAGTGACTGTCACCTGGGTTCGATACGCTCAACTGCGTAAGTCCTATAGTAATTATTCAGGTGACGGGCACGTTTGCTTAATTAGAGAAGCTGAGCGGAATACGATGCTACGATTACCGCGATTAAGTGCCCGTTACCTGACCCACTGAATAAATACGCCTAATCAAGGAGAACACCCCATATGTATGAATGGTTAGCCATCGCCATGTTTGTCGGATTCTTCTTTTTCCTATTGAGCGGATATCCGGTCGCCTTTTCATTTGCCGGAACCGCTATTTTGTTTGGGGTTATCGGGCTAATACTGGGTGCGTTTGATCTCAATCGGCTGCTGCTGCTGCCCAATCTTTGGTTTGGTACAATGTCAAACTTTACCCTGCTGGCCATCCCGTACTTCGTCTTTTTGGGAGCCGTGTTGGAAAAGACCGGCATCGCCGAGGAACTGCTGGAAACGGTGGGCATCTTATTAGGCCCGCTGCGGGGGGGTATGGCCCTGGCGATTGTGGTCGTTGGTACGCTGCTGGCGGCGACGACCGGCGTCGTCGCGGCTACGGTCATTGTGATGGGCATGCTGTCGCTGCCGGTGATGCTGCGTTATGGTTATGATAAAGGACTGGCCAGTGGCATTATTGTGGCCACCGGCACACTGGCCCAGGTCATTCCGCCCAGTTTGGTGTTGGTGGTTTTAAGCGATCAGATTGGCGTCTCGGTGGGGGATCTATTTTTAGGGTCGGTCATTCCGGGGATTATGCTGTCTGGCTCTTACGTGCTGTACGTGCTGGTGCTGGCCTTCTTTAGACCCAATATGGCCCCGGCGCTGCCTTTAGAGGTGCGAACCATCCACGGGATGGCCCTGTTTTGGCGCGTGGTAAAGGCCGTAATACCGCCGGTTTTTCTTATTTTCGCGGTGTTGGGCAGCATCTTCTTTGGTATAGCCACCCCAACCGAGGCGGGCGCGGTCGGCGCGGTTGGCGCGCTTTTGTTAGCGGCCATTGGGGGTAAGTTTAATTGGCAGCTGCTCAAGGATTCCGCTCACTCCACGGTCAACATTACGGCCTTGGTCATCATCATCTTGTTCTGCTCGTCTTTATTTAGCTTGGTTTTCGATGCCTTGGGCGGCAAAACCTTTATCACCGAAATTCTGATCAACCTCCCCGGCGGCTGGCTAACGTTCATCCTGGTCAGTAATATTGCCGTCTTCTTCTTGGGCATGTTTTTGGAATTTATCGAGATCTCCTTTATTGTCATTCCGCTATTTATCCCGGCCGCCCAAGCCTTAGGCATCGACCTGGTTTGGTTTGGGGTGGTGATGGGGCTTAATTTGCAAATTGCCTTTATCTCGCCGCCGGTCGGTTTCTCACTGTTTTACCTGCAAAGTGTCGCTCCCAAAGAGATCAGCACGCTTGATATCCACAAAAGCGCCTTCCCCTTTATGGCGATTCAGTTGATTATTCTGATAATAGTCGTGCTGTTCCCCCAAACCGTGAGTTGGTTGATTGATATTTCGTACAATTAAGGGTATCTTTTACCATTAAAAAAGCGGGATAAGCCCCTAAAGACTTACCCCGCTTTTTCTTTTATAATAATATAACCAACCGACTACGACTCTAATTGCGTATGAACAAAGCGGGAATAACCGCCTTCATTAATATCGTGCCAGGCTTGAACCTGCTCGCGGAAGGCATTCCACTCGGCAAAGATCGTTTTGAAATCAGCGTCTTGAGCCGATAGCTCGTCATACAATTCAAACGAAGCGGCTTCAGCAGCGGCCATAATTTCTTCACTGTAGGGCCGTAGTTGGGTCCCGCCGTCCACCAATTTCTTCAGAACCTCACCATTGCGAGCATCATACCGGGCCAGCATGACCGTGTTGGCTTCAAAGGCCGCTGTCTTGATGGCTTCTTGATACACTTCCGGCAGCTTATTCCACTCAGCTAAATTGATCTGAACTTCCAGCGTAGGACCTGGCTCCCACCAACCGGGATAGTAGTAGAAATCAACCGCTTTGTTCAAGCCCAACTTCTCATCATCATACGGGCCAATCCATTCGGCGGCGTCGATGGCGCCGGTTTGCAGCGCCTGGAAGATTTCACCGCCGGCCACTACCTGAACGGTAACGCCTAATTTTGCCATCACCTGCCCGCCCAAGCCGGGGATACGCATTTTTAACCCCTGCATATCCGCCACGGTAGAAATCTCTTTGCCAAACCAGCCCCCCATCTGGACGCCGGTATTCCCGGCCGGGAATTGGATAACCCCAAATCGATCGGCGTAAAATTGCTGTAATGTATCCAGCCCGCCGCCTTCATACAGCCAGGCGTTTTGCTGCTGCGCGTTTAACCCAAACGGCAGCGCCGTGCCAAACGCCGTCACCGGGCTTTTACCGACGTAATAGTAAGAGGCCGTATGGCCGACCGGCACCGCCCCTTGTTCGACCACGTTCAACACTTCCAAGCCGGGCGCTAATTCGCCGGCCGCCCGCGGTTCGATTTTGAATTTACCACCGGTCAAAGCCCCCATTCGCTCGGCAAATACCACCGCCCCACCAAAAATGGTATCCAAACCGACCGGCCAACTGGTCGCCAACTGCCAGCTAATTTCCGGCAGCGCCTGGTCAGACGCCACCGCTTCGGCAATTTCTTCGCTGGTGGCCTCTGCCCCGGGAGCCGCAACATTAGACGTGCTATCTTGCGGCTGCGTGGTTTCCGCCGGCGCGGGCGCGCTGCTCGTTTCCGGCTGGCCCATGCTGCAACCCACTAATAACCCTGTCCCACCGGCTACCGTCGCTACCGAGGCTTTCTTCAAGAAGTCCCTACGATTTAGCTTCACTGCCAACTTATTCCTCCTTGGATAGGTAAAAAAAAGTATTGGTTTATAAAAACTTGGCTCACCGAATTGTAGCATAGGGAAAACAAAACACAAAATAGTTGAATTGACTATCCCCCCTGATTCAGGAACATTTTTCACCCTTCCGGCGTCTTACACATAACTGCTACTAAACCTTTATGCCGCAATACCTAGAAGGAGGCCACCAATGAAAAAATTTCTAATCGCCACCCTAACGCTACTCACCCTATTAACGCTACAAACCCTACAAACGCCCATAACTCATGCCCAAGGTATCATCATTCCTGAACCGCCCATCTGCCGCCACCCCTGCCCCATTCCGCCGCCTCCGCCGCGTGAAGTGCCCTATCTCACCGTCGAATCGCTGCGGGTCGATGTTACCATCGACAACCAGGTGGCCACCACCCACGTTGAGCAGGTGTTCCGCAACGACAGCCAATGGTCGTTGGAAGGTACCTACATCTTCCCGCTGCCCGAAG
>JAGRCC010001013.1 GCA_020433785.1 Anaerolineae bacterium | reverse complement strand
CAAGTTTCAGCGGCGGGGCCGGTAGCCTGGGTCTCGGCGGAGGGCTTGGGCCAAGGTCAGGTCGGCGGCCAGGCGATATCGTTTCCTTTCCGGATGACCGCTGTTCTGGAACACCGAGGCGACGAATGGCTCCTGGTCCAGTCTCACGTTTCTCTGCCCACCCCCGGTCAAGAGGAAGGCAATTCAGTGCCGGTGTAGAAAAAAGGCCCGTGATTTACGCAAATCACGGGCCTTTTTTCGAGAGAGAAAGTTATGATGGATTAAGCATACACATCAACTGTACTTTGATCCATCATTTTGACCAGACTTTCAGCCATCTGTTTTTGCTGATCCTGCACCTGGCGGATGACCGAGACCGCTATCTCGTCTTGAACCTGGAGATTCTTGACTTGACTGGCGCTGGCTGCGAGACTGGTTGCCATTTGCCCACCGCCATAACCGGCGGCGGATACACTAGATATGTTCATAAGTTACCTCCGTAGTTCTATTATCGGCGGCGAATGACATTTTCTTTACAGTATATATCGTCAGTTGGTAACCATTCAGCAGGTCGGCCAAACCATCCATTTTTGGCCGGGATGGGGGGATGCGGGGATGATTTTTTAGATAAAATCTCCTCATCCCCTCATCCCCGCTATAAATATGTCGTCTCGGCTATGCCTGCTGCATAGATACGTCAGTTGAAGGTAACATCGCCAAAAATCTGGCCAACTTGTTTGGCATTGTCTCCGGCGGTTTGGTTTATAGTCGCATCGCCTAACTCCGTTTTTTCTCCGGTAAGATTAGCCAATTGAAACAGTTCTCGCGTTTCGTTCTCGTTGAGTTCCAACAACTCACAGGCCCGGCTGAGCCGTCCGGTGTCCCAGGGATTAGCACCGGAAAGCCACTTGCTCAGTGTGCTGGGAGCCACATTTAACAACCCCGCCAATTCTTCCTGAGAGTCATAATGACTGCGGGTTAGATAATATTTAAATTTCTTTTTTAATTCGGTATCAGCCATAATTTTATGCTCCTATGATGTTTACCAACAGATTGTCGGATTGTTCTGGGCAAGCGGTAAGCAGGCCCCAATAAGGGTGATACTAATAGAATATCTTTAGCTACTCTGGTCAATCGGCACTATTGATCAATTCCATCACCCAAATCAACAGAAAAAGTTTTATGATGTAGACACGATCCAATAGCAATACTAAGTCTTTAGCTCTGATATACCCGTTATCTTCAAAGTCTGAACCGAAGTCATGATCAATGAAAGGATTTCAAAAATGGCAACCAAAATTTTAACCGGCGTTTTAATCCCGAAACAAGGCTTTCAGATAAATGGCAACGCGGTCATCCTCTTTAACCCCTTTATGGTGGCGGGTGATGCTAACGGCGTTGATTTGAACCAAACCGGCCAAGGCGCTTTCACGGAACCGCCCACGAAAAAGATCACCATCCACCAGGTGCGCGTGAGTGATGAAGCCACTCCCGGCGACAAAGACCTGGGGATTATCAACTTCACCGATGGGGCTCCCAACCTCAAGTATCTGACCGTCGATTGGAACACGAACGGCAACACCGAAATCAGAGCCTTGTCCTTCCTCATCATGGGCGAAGTTGAAGATTAACTTGGCCCAGACCTAACGAAAAATATATTTTTATGCCGACCGTTCAATCTTAGCCGGCTCCTGTCTCAGCCGCTATCAGCCTCACCGCCGGGTCGCCGATGATGACGTAGCTGCGAGCATCATTATTGGCCGTCCACATCCCCGACAAAGCCAGCTCATCCGGCGTTTTGCCATAGTCGATCTCTTCTAATTCGACGCTTAAGTCAGACGAAAGTTCGGCGTAACGCTGGTTGAAATATTCCATAGCCGAGCCGATGGGGTGACCGTCTAGCAGTCGCTCCAGGGCGGCTTCAAAGACCTGCAACTGTCGCCCGGCTCGCGGCCATAAAAAAGAGTAGCCCCAGGCCCGTTCGACGTGACCGACCACGGCCAGAGCACCCCCGTGGGGATGGCTCAGCAGCCGCTGCGGCAGGCGAGCGACAAAAGCGTGGGGGGCGACAGCCACCCGCTCCCGAAAGGCCTGGTGGGCAAAGTCGTCCAAGCGGGGTGTGCCGGCCCCATAGCAGGCAAAATGAAAGGCCAAAAGACCCAGTAAATCAGCGTCGTCGCCGACATCATCGGCCGCGAAATAATGGTCCGGGCGAATGGCCTGACGCCAGGCGTTAGGGCCGGGCCAGTCCTGGCACAGCAGCGCCCCCTGGTGGGGCAGTTGGCGCGGATCGCCGTTGGGAAAGCCCATACCGTGGCTGGCGGTAAACAGCAGCGCCGGCGTCTGATCGCCGCCCAAGAGTTGGGTCAGGCGCGCCTTGGTCGCGGCCTCGGCCAAGTGGGCCGGGACTGTCCAGTCAGGGTGGTGATCGGCCAGGGTTTCAGCCAGGGGCTTGACCAGGTGCTCGGCGCTCAGGCCGGTCGCCCGGTCGTCGGGATTGCGGACGCCGAAGAAAGCCGCCTGTCGAGGCCGCGGCACAGGCTTGGTCTCGGCCTCGACTACACTGCGGGCATAGTTGGCATACTCGTCCGGGGTATCGAAGTGAATGCGCCCCACGGCATACTGCACATCGAGCTGATATTGGAAGCGGTAAGGAATGGCCTCCGGATTGCCCACGATGAGCAGGTAGTACGGCACTTTATCCGGATCGGCCGGACCGGGGCCGATGCCGTGGCGAGCCAGGAATTTCGGTTTTGACTCGTCCGGCCGGTAGGCCTTGACCCCGGTGTACTCCTGATAGTAATGCTCTTGCTTTTGCGCCGCCTGCGCCCGCCGGTGCGCCAACAGTTCACCCAACGCCTCCCGAACCGCAGGATCGGCGTCATGGCTAAAAATGACGCCCCACCCGCTTTCGGCCAGGTTTTTAGGATCGACCCCTTCTTTAGGCCCCAAATGGGCTTGGCTCACCCGCTGAAACCACCACTTAAGTTCGCGCAAGTGGTCGGCATCCTGCGGTTCGCCCCGCGCGATATCTGAGATCTGCCGGGGGGTCATGGCCGGCAGGAGGTAGTCGCCGGTGGCGCCGTTGAGGCCGTTGAAGTGGAGTTGGTGTGTGGACATGATTTGCTTTACCCCTTACGCTGAAAACTAAGCTGCATTTAATTTGAGTATCCCCAAACCCGTTGTTAGGATTAGCAATGCCAGAAGTTGGTTAAACACGGTCTGTCTGGGACTCTTATCAATCAGGGCGGAAGCAATCATTTTGCGATGGATCTGCTAAACAAATGGCATTGAGGGGAACAAAGATATTAATTGTAGTGGGGCCCGGCCACTTGTCAAAGATTTCAAAATTCTCACATGTATTTATGTTTACGTTAGGATCTTGCATCTGCATTACGGAACCGGCCGCCCCCAGGTGACTATCCACGAACCCGTGCTGGTCAGGAAAATACTCAGGGGTTGAGTCTCCGGGGTGGCTAATACCTAAAATGTGCCCCACTTCATGGGCTAATAGGAATGGATTTGTTTGTAACGAGTTCTCTATTGGATTACGACCACTCCTACCAACCCGCAGTAAAGAAAAAGCACTGGCTTGACCACAATTCCGAGTAAAGCCCTGAACATTCTGTCCGTCAGAGTCCCTCATTCCAGTCACTAAATAGATGGGCACGTAATCAGGAGGATTACCGGAAGGCGGGACGCTATCATATAGATCTGACTGCTGGGTACTGGTGAGAATACCCTGATAATTATCCTTAATCATGACATCAATGTCATCGCCTCCGATTTGGGGGTCAATGTCTAGCTCTAAGCCAGCTTTATCTCGCCAAACCCGACATGCATTAGTGATCTGAGTCTGGCAAAGCGCCTCCAATTCTTCTGCAGTTTTTTGGGTGATATTGATAAATTTAAGAGGAAGCTGACGTACTGGGGTAGTTATTTTTTTGTTGCATGGACCGCATTTTCCAATCGGGTCAGGGCATCCTCCCAATGAATTATGCTGCTTTCTGCTAATTGAAGGTCCAGTGCCGGCCAAATGGAATGGAAGTAACAATGGATCAAAGGTTACTGATTGTATGAGACCTTCTCCATTTACCTGTCCAACTAAGTTGCTGGCAGGCAGTCCAACTATCAACTGCACTTTTGATTCGTCAGGAACGCCCTCTTGTTTCCAGGTTAAATTAGTTAATAACACTTCTACTCTAGGAAACACAGCATCTCCGCTGTATCTGATAGCTCTTCTGCGCTTCGTCAGATCATCATAGTGCAGTTGCAAATGTACTATGAATACAGTACCGCTTTTAGGGTCATCTAGAGTTGGCACCAGTTGGGTATTACTGATAGGACCTGCCAATGAAATTATACCAAGTTCTGGAAAGTCATTAGGCTCTTGTAGTTTTCCATAGAGAGCTAGACGCCGTAGTTGCTCGACCACAAAAATATCATCCTCGGGATGACCATAGAGCAAGATTTCGCCGGCAAAATTAGCCTCAAGCGTCCCATTAACTTTACCTTTGACCAGGTCAATGTGGCCGATATACAAATTTCTAGTATTATCGTCCGGCTGGTTCAAAAATTGTTCTTTTCTTTGATCATCAACTGCCATTTTTGTTACTCCTTCCGTAATTTAGCGGAGAAGCCACATTGACTTTTCTCCATCTCGAATGCCATCATTGTCAAAATCATAAGTGAATAAATAACGGCCACCAGGATCGTCGATCGATGATGGGAGCGTTTGTTTTGCCTTGCCATTAGGATTGATAGGCACTTTCCAACTGGCTAGATATCCCCAAATGGCTCTATTTTCTGTAATTGGTTCTTTAGGGCGTCGTGCTGTTTGGTAATAAAGCTCAACACTAATCTCGGTGTTCGCGCTAGCCTTAAAGCCACAATAGTAGATGTCAAAAATACTTCCTGCTGATGCAGCCGGTGGCACAACCAATATCTGTGGGCTACTAGCCACCTCTAAGGTGAAGGTATACACGGCTGACTGTGCTGGCTGGCCTTCTACAACAAGCGTATAGTCACCTTCATCCAAATCGCACCTTGCACTCCAAACAATAACCCCTTCTGCGGACCCTGCGCCTTCGTAGTCATAGGGAGGTATGTAAAATTGAATGTTGGTGGGGTACTCTTTACGGTCACGCCAAATTGTTTTAGCGGTAAATTCAAATGCTGGTTCTGGCGTTAATGCTGGTTTAGTAAAATCACAAGCAAAGAAGAAAACTTGCTCACCGTATTCAACGCGATGTTCTGAAAGGAGTGAACGGGCGTCAATCCAAGGATCTCCTGGCGCTACGGTGGCAGGTTTTTCCTTATTATCACATGGATTAGCAGGTGCGTTGGGTGAGCCAGATGCAAGGGCTAATGATAGCAAACCAATCTGGCGGCCGAATACACTATCGATGACCCCTACCGTAGGCGGCTGGGGAGCTAATCCCGGGGGCTGACCAATAGTTGAACCTGGGAAAGATTGAGGAGCTGGTGGCGGTGGGGGGGGTAACGGCGTTGGTGGGGGTGTGGTGGGAGAAGGAGTCGGCGTAGGCAACGGAGGCAAGTATAGAGTAGTTTGGTGAATTTGAATAGAGTCAGAAGTCAAGCAGTTGACCCGCATTACCTCGGCAACAGTTGTTCCTCGAGCGGAAGCGATACCAAATAGTGTATCACCGCTCTGAACTGCGTAGGATTCCCAACTCGCCGGGGGAGAGATTTGGCACGGTGTGGGTGTCGGCAGGATGGGAATGTGGAGTAGTTGTCCTTGTACAAGATTCTCTGAGCTTAAGCAATTGATCTGTTTTATATGATCGACGGTGACACTTCGTTCTGCAGCCAGGGCCGATAAAGTGTCCCCGCTTTGAATCGTGTAGGGTCCCCACCCCGCCGGTGGTGTGGATAAGCACGGCTGAGGTGTGGCCGGTGGCGGTAGGTATAACTGTTGACCAGCTTGTAGGTCAGGCGAGGTCAGGCAGTTTGCCCGCATGAGGCGTCCCTCGCTTATCTGGAACTGTATGGTAAATTCTGACAATGTATCACCAGACTGGACCGTGTAGGCCATCCAACCAGCCGGTGGTGGAGCGCATCCATCGGCAGCCGGGTCGCTGCTGGAAGATGTTGTTCCCATTAATGTACTTTGAGGTGAACCAGGCGTAACTGTAAAAAAGGCTACTGAGGTCGGACGGGATGTTTCAGCCCACCAACCTGAAAACAACAGGCCAATCCCTGTGCCACAGAAAAAGACCATTATCATAATTACCAAGTAAACGATTAATAGACCAGCCTTTGGCCTGCTGCTGCCAGAGTTCAAGTTAGCATGCTCCTTTCTGATTTAACCTATTAAGTGACATCTCCCATTGGTCCAGTTCATTTTCTGAAAGTCCGACCTCGCGACCCTTTTGGATGGCTTTATTGTAAGCTATGCAAGCCTTGTCGAATTGTCCCAACTTTTCATAAGCGAGTCCCATTTGATCGTGGCAATAGGCTATTCGTCTGCCAGAGGAAGAGTCTGTTAGTGACTTGAAAATTTTGTTAGCCAGATCGCACTCATCTAGCACTACTTGCCAATTTTCTACCGATTCGGCCAACAAGGCCAAATTACCGTGAGCGTTGCCGACGAACCAAGCTATCTCAGGTGGCGGGTTTTTATTAATATATTTCCTGGTAATTTGAGTAAAGAAGTCTTGAGCCTCAGACGCAGACCAACCGGGTAAATGGGCTGTATAGCCGGCCAGATGAACTTGACCCTGACCATAGGTTGCCTTAATTGATACATAAGCTTGTACAGGATTATCCAAAGCCCTTAGACTGTTTGAATACCAATCGCTGGCCTCAGCCAGCTTAATTGAATCTATTCCAATGAGTTTTCCTGTAGAATTGAATACCTTGGCCCGTTCAAGTGCGACGCCTCCGAGTCCCAGATAACTGCGGGCATAATCCGGATTTAGTCGATAAGCCTCAGTGAAAGCGTCCGAAGCGTCAATTAAGGCCTTGTCACGATCCGTTAGGGTGGTGTTAGGAACGGTGGCAGCACGCAATTTGGCCGCACCCATCAACAGATAAACGACCTCCTGCCCCTCTGCCGGCTGCCAATTCTCAACGGTGGTAGCCCGTTTAAACTTCTCATAGGCTGAGTTATTCAGCAGGTCAGCGTCGTCAGGAGCGTATAATTCAGCCAACCCCAAGATAAGATATTGTAATGCTTCTACGCGAGCATCTAGTTTTTGGTTAAGACCAAACAATGTGCCGGGGTCACCCAAAGGTAGCTCAAAAGGCACAGGCTGGCCCAAGCGGTTAGGCCCCGTTATTTCAGGGGCATAAAGATAACCCTCTTCTGCAATACTGAATTCTGGCTGGACTTCATAACCCTCATGACCGACGTTAATTACCCCGTAAACCAGAATAGTGGGGTTATGTTTTTTCATAACCTCCGCCAAATTGTCACTATTGACGATTCCGATTAGATCCGGCCCCCGGGCTTCGTCTGTGCGCAGCGAATAAGGCAATTTCTCGTTTATTTTTTCGACGGCATTGAAGAGCCATTCGCTCAATTCTTTGCTGTCACGTTGAAAAGCCTGACTTTGCACCACCCCCTTGCCTGGGGCAAACTGGGCGACAGCGATATAAAACCCTTTGTCTGACATCGGCCGGATTGGGGTAGCCGTAGCGGTTGGAGTTGGGGTAAAAGCCTGAATATCGACAAATAACCCCACTAGCATAGCAATAACCGACACCACACCAACCAACACACTAGCTACCGCCAGTATTCTGGTGACAATGGGGAACTGAAGAAACCTCTCCCACACCGTGGGCGCCGGCTTCATAATAACCCCATCCGGCACCCTGGAGTAGAGCACCGGCACCGCCCAGCTATCGTCCCGTCCGGCCAGCAGCGCCGACCGGCCTTCGTTAGCCGCCAGATCGACCTGACCGTGATGGAGAAGCCGCCTATAGAAGGTGCGGGTAAATTCTCGGGTAGCGTCGATAGGCACGATATCCTGCATGGCCACGACAGCCGGCACCCCGGCGGCGATCAATCGGGGAGCAAAGCCACGGAAGGCTTCAGCCGGGCTGCGGGTGGCGGTTTGGCAAGCGGCCAAAAAGACCAGCCGCGGCGACTCGGCCTGCCGGGCCACCAGTTCGGCTAACTCGGCTGCGCTAACCCGCTCAACCTGATTATCATCGTTGGCTAGAAAGAGAACCGCCTCTTTTCGCTGTGGATGAAACCGGCCATGTCCCACAATATGCAGCAAATGACAACCGTGCTTTAGCTCGTCTTCCAGGGCCGATAGGGTCACCGGCGGCTTTAAAAATTTAATGCCGAGCTGATCGTTGCCCAAACCGGAAACCGCCTGGATTATTAACTGGCGCTCAGTCTCGATATCGAGCGGGGGCAGATTATAATCGGTCAGGTTAGCCGGGTTGGCGAGAGCCACCAGGAGTTTGATGGGCCGGTCGACGATGGAGGTATCAGGTCGCTGCGGATCGGCCAGATAACGTGAGAACGGGGTGTCGATATCGGCGGCCAGGGTTTGGGGCATGAGACCCGGGCCGGCGTCGCGCAAAAGTTCCCAGGGAATAGTATGCAGTCCGGGCGCGGCGGCATCGATCCACAAGCGAATGCGGCGTCGAGGGCTTTGCCCCCGGGCTGCGGCCCAGGCCGTCTTGAGCCGGTCATCGGCCAGCAGCCGATTGAACAGCCGCTCACCGTCGGTTATAGGGGAGGCGCTCGGTATCCAGGGCACGATATCCAGCTGGAGATAACCACGGGGGAATCTCTGTTCGCCGTCAAACGTGATCTCGACCGGATAGCCTTCCGGGGTAAGGTCGAGAATCCGGATCTCAAGGTTAGCATGGCGCACTATCGGGGTTCCTTTCTTCCATGCTGAAGGTGGATCGTTTACCCGCACCAATGCGGGTTCATTTACAACTCATCCTACGAGTCTGTCGTTAACAACAAAAGCAAAAATTTCAGGCAAACTCAAAGCGCCGTAGGGATCAATTTGAGACTGAAACGGAATGGATTGTCTCCTCAACCAGGCCCCGTTAATCAAGAGCAAGAGTCGGCTGAGGGCTTGATCTGCGTTTTAAGCCTAATTTTAAGTGCGACCCTGTCATCTTCGCCGACCACCTGGCCTTCTGGGCCCGCTTTGGCCGCCAGGCCCGGAAGGGCCGGGTCTGCCCAGGCCGATGGGGCGACCAGGGCCCCAGTCTTGGGACGGATCCAGGTCTTCGCCCTCGATGACCATCTTGGTCCGATAGGCCATTCGCAACAAGGCCTGGATCGCCTGGATATCTGCGACATCAAACGACGCCAGATATTCGATAAATTGATCCTTTTCGATGTAATCGGTATCAAGCACTTCTAAAAATGGGATTAGGTTAGATGGTGACGCTTGAGTCATTTTAGCTCCTTTTAACATGATAAAATAGGCTTTCTTGTGACAAAAAGGTGGTTATTCCATGGCAAGTTTTTGTAAACTTGCCGAATTAAAGGGATTTTTACCGGCTTCTAATTCAGCAATCCAAGTTGCTCGTTCTGAACGTTCTTGCTCGTACCCACTTTGCTTTTTTGACCATCCTACAAAGAACGTGAAATCGTCAATGGCTCCCGCGATATCGCCGACCAAGGCCCGAGCCAGCCCCCGACTATCCCGAAAGATGCCTTCCTGGGGGGCCAGTTTAACGGCTTGTTCGCACGCGCTCATCCCTGCTTCAGCCTGGCCCAGCAGACTGGACGTCCAGCAGAGAGAGTTATAGGCGTCGGCAAAATCCGGGTTTAAGGTTATTGCCTGTTTAAAATCGCCGATCGCTGTATTGAATTCGCCGAGACGGTGGTAAGTCAAGCCCCGGTCATAGTACGCATGCGGATTGGATTTATCTAATGTGATTACTTGCGAAAAATCGTCGCGAGCCGCCTTAAAGTTGCCCGCATAATAATAGGCAATCCCCCGATCAAGGTAGATTTGGGCATCGGTTCGACCCAATTTAATGGCTTGGGTAAAGTCGGCAATCGCTTTAGCAAATTCCTGAAGGCGATACTGGGCCAGGGCGCGGTTGTAGTAGGCTTGAGTGTGATCAGCGTCTAATTTAATTGCCTGAGTATAATCGGTAATGGCGGCTTTCAATTCACCCCGATTAGCCTCGACCACCCCTCGATTATTAAACGCATCGGCATTTTCTGAGTCTAAGCGAGCGGCCTCATTGTAGTCGGCCAAAGCTTGGTCAAGATCATTTTTTATGAGATGAATATACCCCGTGTACAGGTGAACAATCGCTAAATTTTGGGGTGGCAGTGCGTTTTCGTCGGCTAAACTACCGGCTGACTTAAGAGCGCCTTCGAAAAGTTTCAGGGCCTGGGCATAATCTTGGTTCAAATGGAAGATTTGGCCCAGGGTAAATTGGGTTAAGTAGGTCATTTGGACCGGTAAGTCGTGATTGACGTACTGGGGAAAACTGGCCTGCGGCGCGCCTAAATTATCCCATCTTGCAGTCGGCTTCCCCGGTAATACCTCTACCATTTCCGACTTTAAAACAAGAAACTGGGGATACATCCCGGCATCATCGTAGTGTCCCCAAATGAATAACGTGGCATTGTAGCTGTCGCCCCAGCGCTTCACCCGCTCGATTTCAGAGTCTGTGAACGTATGATTAATCCGAACCAATTTAACATTTGGTAGATCGTATTCTGCCATCTCTTGTTGTAAAGATTTTTCAATGTTATTGGCGACGTCATAATGGGGGATACCGTTATCTTGGAAATCGGCAATCATTATAAGAAGTTCATTGTCGGCAGCACGATACCGATACCAATGGTACAGATCAGGCTCGTAAAGCCAGCCAAGAAAGGCCAACCCCAGCAGCAGGCTACCCCCTAAAAGCCATAACCAAGGGATTTTAAGGTTATAGATAATCAGGTCTCGGCCTACTTTCCCCACCTGAGTAGCCCGATTACCCGCTTTTTGATCAATGTATTCGTCCGTCATGCTGTCCTCAACATTCGAAAACTTAACCGTTAACAGGAGCAGCTTAATAGCCTGAGTACCCGCTAACGTGTTGCGGCGCGCTGATTCATTCTATTTGTACTGGGACATTATTTAGGGCTTTTTAGGAAGACAAAGAAATGAATTTGAATACGGAGAGGAAGACGGTTGGTGATTTATATGGGTCTATAAAGTGAGATCGATTGTTAGTTGAAATTTCGAACTGGGAGCCTCATCCCGGTTAACATTGAATATTAACACACTTTGTTAAAGCTGTCTGTGTTCTAGTTAACAGTTTACACTAGTCAAATTTGAGTTGGTCAATCATTGATCAACTTCAATCAATTAAATCAGCCAAATCAACGGGAAAAGTCGTACCCTACAGACACGATGATGAAATCGGCCTCGGTTAAGCTGATGGCGGTAACAACCCATTTAGTAAGTATCGCACATTATCGATTTCGGGATAAAGGTAATCGAAGGTGGGGCTGAAAACCCTTATATTTTAACATATCTAACTATTAATAACAAGGGTTTGAGCTAAATTCAGCCCCATAGTACCAACCCGTTACCTCTGAAGTCCACCCAATCGAAATGAGCCGATGGCGACAACGCCATCTTGCAAACTATAAGTCAACCAATCATTAGAAGGCCAGATCGTGTCAGCCTACAACAAGCCCAAGTTTGATCCGCAAAAACTGGATATCTTGATTGAGCTTCGCCAGAAGGCTAAAGTGAGTCAGGGCCAAGCCGCTGAATTCTTTAAAATGAGCGACTATGGCTCGATTGCCAACTGGGAATCAGGCCGAAGCAAACCTTGGGGCCGCCGCCGGCCGGACTTTATCATCTACCTGGTGGACAAGCTGGGCCTCCGGCACGATTATCAGCAGTTCCTCAACGTCTGGAACGCCGTAATGGTTGAGGAGTGGCTGTGGGAACCCCTGACCGACTCGGAACTCCAGCACGCTTTTCCCGGCCATAACGCCACCACCCAGCCGTTCTCACCGGCCCAGTTAACCCAACTCGAAGCCATCGCCGGCCAGGGGGCCGACCTGGCTCAACTGGCCAGCCTGGTGATCGGTCAGACCGACCCCGCCACCAAAGTCATCTGGGCCATTGCGCCTGGTGATACGCCGGCCAAGCGCCTCGCCAATGGCATTACCTTCCACAGCTTATATTTGATTGCCATCCCGGACAGCCTCCAATAAATAACCCAAAGTACGGTGAATTAGTAATCGAAATACCGGGTTTCTCTATGGCAAACCCGGTATGCGATGGGTCATAATGAAACCAAGTTCGCGGACCTCAAACCAACACTCTATAAATCATTAATATCAATGAAAGGACATGAAAAATGGCACCAAATGATTCTTATCAACAAGAAAACGGTTCCGGCAAAGGTTGGGCCAACGCCGACGGCAACGGTTCGGGCAAAGGTTGGGCGCGTCGATACGAGCTATTGTCCGATAGCCGCGATCGTGAGCGAAACCGCCATAAACCTGGCCGACCTGGCCCCAAACGCAAACGCCCTGCCCATGCCAAACGACTTTAATTGTGACGCGGCCACGGCCGCAGGACTTACGCAGTGCTAAAGGTGACAGTCACTTGGTCACGTTAAATTGACCTGTTTCAGCTATTCAACTTCTGATTTATCGACCATAAGTGACTGTCACCTGGGTTTCTGTAGCTGATAACCCCAAAAAGCCACCCTTAAATAAATGGGGTGGCTTTTTTCATTCCCGCCAATACGGCTCAAAAGGCCCAAAATACCGAGAGATTTTTGCCGAACTAGGGAGTTTTTTCGTAGTAAACCCGGTACGCGATGGGTCATAATGTAATCAAGTTCGCGAACAATAAACCATACAATTTAACTTAACTACCTATTAATTCAAATAAAAGGATTTGAAAAATGGCAACCAAAATTTTAACCGGCGTTTTAATTCCCAAGCACGGCTATCACAAAAATGGTAATGCGGTCATCCTCTTTCACCCCTTCATGGTGGCGGGCGATGCCAACGGTGTTGATTTGAACCAAACCGGCGAAGGCACTTTCGCTGAGCCGCCCACCAAAAAGGTGACCATCCGCCAGGTGCGGGTGGCGGACAAAG
>JAGRCC010000101.1 GCA_020433785.1 Anaerolineae bacterium | reverse complement strand
CCCGCAGCACAATGTAGGTTCCCAAAACCGCGCAAACAATGCCAACAATGAGCGCCGCTGTCAATCCGCGCAGCATAAACGGGTATCCGAGCGGATCGGTGAGCCAAGTTAGAAGATCAGTCATGGCCGTGCTCCTCCCCACCGCAGCAGTGACCGTCGCTGAGGAACATGGTGCCATTGGGCGTTTCGATCAAGCGCATGCTACCACTGTAGGCCTGGCTGAGCAGTTCGGGGGTAAAGACCTGCTCGGCCTGACCAAAGCCCAAAATGGTCTGGTTGAGCAGCATAAGCCGGTCGAACCGTTCGGCAGCCAGGTTGAGATCGTGTGTGGCCACGAGCACGGTCACCCGTCGCTGGCGGAGTTTGTCCAAAATAGCGAAAATATCTTCTTGTGATTTAACGTCGAGACCGCTGAGTGGCTCGTCCATCAGCATCAGTTGAGCCTCTTGGGCCAAAGCACGGGCAATAAAAACGCGCTGCTGCTGCCCACCTGACAGCTCGCCAATTTGGCGTTTGCTGAGATGATTCATGCCCACAAGCTCTAATGCTTCCTCAACCACCTGCCAATCGGCGCGCTTTGGCCATTTGAACAGCCCCATACGACCAATGCGGCCCATCATGACCACATCGGCTACGTTAACCGGAAACTGCCAATCGACCTGACTGCGCTGCGAAACATAGGCAATGCAAATGTGCTCGCCCGGCACGTGGCCGTAGATATCGACCTGCCCCTGAGACGGAGTCAGAACACCGGAGATAATGTTAAAAAGGGTACTTTTGCCCGCACCGTTCGGCCCGATGACCGCAACGCGCTCACCCACTTGGAGTTCAAAAGTAATATCGCGCAAAGCAACGGCGTTATCAAAGCGCACCCCAATATTATTCAATTTTAGCACCGGATGGCTCAAATCGTGTTTGTCCGACGGCGTGCCAATGTGCAAAACGGAAGCAGATTGCGTCAGTTCCATAAGAGTTCCTTTTTGTAACGGTCAGCGCTTAGCTGTCAGCTGATGCCTGAACGCTTATGCCTATTTTAAGGCCTCTACGATAGACGTGGTGTTGTAACGAATATAATCAAGATAGGTTTCGGCCCCGCTACCGGTCGGCCCCAACGAGCCAGTATAAAGCGGCACAAGCTGCGTGCCAGTGTCAGATGCCACCTGCTCAGCCAAGGTAGGATTGACTGATGTTCCCACAAAAATAGCCGGAGTGTCAAATTCGGCAATCGCTTCCTGCAACTTCGCCATTTCTTGAGCTGATGGTTCGGCAGCGGTGCTGTAAGAAGGGATGACGGCTCCAACAACCTTTAGGCCGTAACGGTCGGCGTAATAACCGAACGCATCGTGATCGGTCACCATCTCCCGATTTTTCGACGGAATGGTCTCGATCTGTTCAAAAACCCATTGGTCCAATTCCACCAGTTGGGTTTTATATGTCTCGGCATTGGCGTGATAAGTTTCGGCATGGGCCGGATCGAGCGCGCTTAAAGCGGTCTCTATATTATACACGTAAACCAGAGCATTGTAAGGCGTCATCCAAGCGTGGGGATCGGCTCCGTCATGATGATGGTGCTCATCTTCACCGGGTACATCCCCTTCTTCATCGTGTTCATTATGGTCTTCACCTTCTTCGTGATGCTCGTCGGCATCCTCACCATGTTCATCTTCATTATGGTCTTCATGGTCTTCATTGCCCTCACCGAATGTACGCGTCTCAACTCCATTTGCTACGCGAATAACAACAGCTTCACCGCCGGCATTTGCGATTAACTCATCCAGAAATTCCTCGAAGTTGAGGCCGTTGGCAAATACGACATCGGCATTTGCGACCATTACCACGTCTTGAGGGGTCGGTTGGAAAGCATGAGGATCGCTCCCTAGCGGCATAAGAATTGTCAACGCGACCAGATCACCCGCTACATTTTCAACCATATCACCAATAATGTTGGATGTCGTTACCACTTGCAGCTTTTCACCTTCGGCCAGAGTAACCGGCTCTAGATCCATCGCGGCTTCTTCGCTGGGCTCTGCTTCATGGTTGTGTTCTTCAAGAGGCGCCGGTTTAGTGGTGGAGACTGCTAATTCTGATTGCGCTTCAGTTTGTTGGCTGTTCTGCTCCGGCTGAGCAGCACCACAAGCGACTAGCAACAGCAGGCTAAAAAGAACAAGAACGGTGTGCATCAACTTTCTAGAGAACATTCTCCTCGCCTTTCTTACGTAAATGAGATTAAGTATCAGTTATAGCCAAAAAAATTGGCTTCGCATCCATCGATTACGTAGCCAAAATGAGATATTGTCTCAATTATGAGGGACACAAGGTAAATTGTCAAATTTGCCCGGAGATTGGAGATTAGACGATTAGGAGATTGACTTAGACATAAATCCCAATCACCTAATCTCTGCCTATAGCTGATCTTTAGCGTTAAAGCGAATGGAGAATTTGGCGCAGCACCTGGGCTTCGACCGCATGTAGTGGCTGTTCAGGGCCTCGGCCAAGCGCCAAAGCGGCCTCGATCAAGGGGATGTCCAGCTCTTGGCGATCCAGGCGGGCTTCGATGAGTGATAGACGCTGGGGTGGCTGATTAGGGCCGGCGGCGGCCAGCCGGACATGGCCGGTGACCATGAGTTCAGGATGTAGATCGAGCCGAACGGTCATGTAGTACGGCTCACTGGCGGCGAAGCGATAATGGCCACCCGGGTTAAGCGGCGGCAGGCGCATGAGGTTGAGCGGAAACTGCTCAAGCGGTAACCGCGAACGGTAGGTTAAAAAGCCGGGTAGGGGAAATACCCTCGTCTCGTCCTCGATGACGGCGTTGACGTCGGCATCAAGGACCAGGAGGCCGGTCAGCAACGCGTCGGCGACCAGGGAATCGGTGCGGTGGAGCGCTTCGGCCAGGGTTAGTGAGGTTTCGTCGGTCAGATCGAAGTGAGCCAGGATGGTGGGGAGTAATCCATCGGCAAAATCTTGGAGCATTTGATCCTGAGCCAGTTGGCCCAAGGTGGCTTTGGTGGTGAGGTACAGCCCATCCGGGCGAACAAGAGTAATCGACATCGCTTTTTCTTCCCAAATATTTCGAAGAATGATACCCTATGATGGGGAACTGACCAAATTATTCAAGGAGAGCACAAATTAACGACAACGAATTGCCTAATTTGATCATCGGCCATGTCAGTTACGACAAGGCCAGAATTTGGGTGCGAGGTTCAAGTACAGGACCAGTTGCTTTTTTATCATATGGATTAGAAGGCGACTTAACGCAAGAGGCCACCCCATTATTACTGGAGGAACGTCACGCCTATACCGGAGTGATAACGCTAGAAGGGTTAGAGCCAGCCAAACGGTACACCTGCGAAGTCTCGTTTGGGCAGGCATTTGATGATGCCCCGGCGGTGCGGTTGTATCCGCGTTATAACCGGGGGACATTCAAGACCGCCCCACCGGAAGGAGCTGATGTCGAGCTGAACTTCATTTTTGGTAGTTGTAACCTTCATTCGCTGGGGATTGTTAGCGCGCCCGGTCCGGCTTACCGACGGATCAGCGAGTTGGCCCAAGAAAAAGAAGCCGATTTTATGATGCACTGCGGCGACCAGATCTATTACGATGTACCGATTCCGGCGGTCTTGCCCGATATCGACCAGTATCGTAACAAATATCTCGATGCCTGGGGCGACAGCATCCCGACCGCGGCCCTGCTGACCCAACTGCCGCACTATATGATCTTGGATGATCATGAGATTATAGACGATTTTTCCAATGATAAAGAGGTAAAAATCGGCTGGTTGGATTACATCAAAACCGTGGCGCTCAAAGCCTACCGCGAGTTTCAGCACATCCATAATCCCCAGGTGTACGGCAACGATGTCCTATACTACAACTTTGCGTTTGGTCGCTACCCATTTTTTGTGATGGACATCCGCACCGAACGCTATCAAAAGGCGCCCGGCGCCCAGATGATGGGCCAACAGCAGCTCCATCATTTTTTTGAATGGCTGCAAACGCATCGCGACGCGGTCAAGTTTGTGGTGACCAGTGGGCCGTTTGTCGGCGAAGTGCGCAACTCCGATGATAAATGGTCGGGAGAGCCTTTTCGCCCTCAACGCGAGCAGATAATCGATTTTATCGCCCAGAACCATATTTCCAAACTAGTTTTTCTAACCGGCGACCGGCATAATTCCTACCACGCTACTATGACGATTACCCCATCCGATGGCACCTCCTTTACTATCCACGAGCTAATGTCTAGCCCGATTAACCAGTTGAGCAAACGGTCGCTGCATCATTACCACACCGAGTTGGAATCGAAGACGCAGAATGGTACAACTTATAAGTGTGAAATTGATGTCGATACTTATTACGCGACCCACTCTAATATTATGTGCGTTCATGTCAGCGGATCGACGCTGAGTTTTGAGATTTATCGAACTAAGAAGAAGAAATCGGCCCGGCGAAGTAAGACGTTTGATGTGGCAGGCGATTAGAGACTGGAGATGGGAGAGCGGGCAGCGCGTTGGGCCGGTTAGAAGAGACCGAACGGTTATATAAACCCATTCAGGAAGAACACAGGTAAAATGAATAATTTTGAACCTTTCGAAACATCCGATGGCCAGCGGGTAACGTTACGCCCAGTTAACGAAAATGATGCCCACTTATTGGTCGCCTTGTTCCGAAGTTTATCGTCTGAAACCAAACGACTGCGATACAACGCTAATATGGACCGTATTAGTGAAGAGGTCGTCGACAAAGAATCGCGGCGACTGTCTCATTTGGACCCGGATTTACACTTTGCTCTGATTGCCTTTGATGCGGACCAAGAGAGCGAAGACCCTATCGCCGTCGCGCGATTTGCGCGCTTATCAGAAGATGCACCTGAGGCCGAAGTGGCTATCGTCATCAGAGACGATTTTCAAGCTAAGGGGTTAGGCCGCCATCTGTTAAAGAAGCTTGGCACGGTGGCCTGCCGGGATGGTATCAAGCATTTTATTTTTCAGACTACTTCGGATAATAGAGCTATGGTCAAACTGGTTAAAGATGTTTGGTCCGATGTAGCCATAGAGACCCATCAACACGATCGGGAAATTTGGGCAACGATTTGCTAGAGACACCGATAAGGAAAATTTGCCGGAGCAACAAAGCTTGCTTTGTCATTCAGGTAGGGTCAAAGCAAACTTTGACGCTCCAAGCCTTTATCCTCAGTAGGGTAGAAATCTCTACTCCCGCACCGTAATTCCGTGAATTGACCACCACCAGGCGTCTGAGCGACCCGTTTGCTCGATAACGATGTAGCGCGCCGATTGCGGCGTGAAGCTGACATCGAGCGACCGGCTGTTTTGGTCGCTGCGCGCAACCTCAGTCCAGTTGGTACGGTCGGTCGATAGCCGGACCTTGTAGCCGCGCGGATAGTCATTCGGCGAGGCGGCCGTATCCAACACCAGCCCGCTCACCGGGCGCACCTCATTCAAATCGATCTCAAACCACATCCCCGGCTGCTGCCGGGCTTGACTACTCCAGCGGGTGGCCGGTTGCCCATCCAGCGCTTGCGATAGGT
>JAGRCC010001012.1:960-3234 GCA_020433785.1 Anaerolineae bacterium | reverse complement strand
ACCGCATCGACCTCGCCGGCCGAGATGCCGGGCTTGATGGCCGCCACAGTCGCCTCGAACGCCTCGTGAACCACCTTCTCGGCCCTTTTGACGACCGGATCAGGCTCGCCGACGAAGCCGGAGCGCATCAAGGGCGCGTGATAACGCTTCAAGCAACCGGCCAGTTCGAGCATAACGCAGTCGCCTTCCTCTAAGGTGCGGCCGGCCCAAGTGGCATGCCCAATCGCGCCGCGATAGCCGGAGGCCACAAACGGCTGGATCGAGGGCCACTCGCTGCCGGCCTTGATCATGGCGTAGTGGATTTCGGCGGCGATGTCGTTTTCGGTCACGCCGGCGGCCACGGCCTCGACGCCGGCTCGCATCCCGGCCTCGGTCGTGCGCGCCGCCTGGCGCATCAAATCGATCTCCACCTCCGATTTGATCAGCCGGCCTGCTTCGACCAGACCGCTGCAATCGACAAACGTGGCCGGCGAGCAGTAAGCAAACAGCCGGTCTTGCTGCGCCGCCGTAAAGAACCACGAGTTCTTTTCGTAGCCAAGGCGTTTGTAGTGCAAGTCAAACTCGACCAAGGTCGTATAAAGTTTGTGAATGGGATCTTCCGTATCGGTATAGAAGCGGATGTGTTCCAGCCAGGTCAGCTCCTCATAACCGCTGACTTCCAACTGGCGCGGCACGGCCACCGGCTCGCCTTGGATGGGAACGATCAAGGCGTTGAAATAGTAATGGCCCGGGCTCTCAAAGCCGCTCAAGTAACAGATGTTTTCCGGGATGGTCGTGATAACGGCGTCCAAACCGCGCGCCGCCATCCGTTCGCGCAGGGCGGTCAAACGCCGTTCATACTCCAGCAAGGGGAATACGAGATCAGCTCGCTGACGCATTGATGTCTCTCCTCAGATGAATTTTGTCAAGAATGAAGGGGATATAAAGTTGACACGCCCTAATATCCATGTTATAGTTGCGTCCAACTTGTATACAAGTTGGATTGTACTTGTTTTGTTCCCACTGTCAATTATGATGAACGCCTCTCAAAGGTGAGACCACTTGGACCAACCCACTAAAGCGACCTTTCAGTTTCAAACGATTTACCAGGAAATCCGAGACCGGATTTGTCTGCTGCAATACCCGCCGGGCACGATGCTCAGCGAGAATAAACTGGCGACCGAATTTGGCGTCAGCCGCACTCCCATCCGGCGCGTGTTACAACGGCTTGAATTTGAAGGTCTGGTGGTCAGTAAACAAGGGGTCGGCACCCTGGTAACCATTGTCGATCTGCAATACTTGAAAGAAGTTTACGCCCTGCGGTTAAAATTGGCCCAATTGGGCGGCGAGCTATCGCCCATTCGTCCCACCGAACAAAAAATCGCGGCGCTCGAAACCATTCTCGAAAAGTTCGAAGCGATGCGCGATCACTACGACCCCACCGAACTGGCTCGCCTGTACAACCGCTTTCAGGCCGAAATGCTGGCCCTAATCGGCAACCGGCCGCTGCGCGCAATTTCCGAACGGCTTTACCACCAGACCGCTCGGGTCTGGCTGCAAATTCTACCCGACCTCGACTGGGTGGAAGAAGTTAATATTGCTTGCCAGGAAGTTCGAGAGGTTATCGGCGCATTAAAAGAAAAAGACATGCAGGCCATGGCCCGCATTCGCAGCGAACACATGGCCATGCTTTTGGGCCGCACCAGCCGCTACCTGGGCGGCGGCAGCGCCCGCTAACCGGCTGCCGCCGACTCACGGCATACGAGCCACGCTGCCCGTGTGCTGCACGCTGGCCGTGGCCAAGCTACCTCATAGACAACCCAGTTATAGGTTATCCATTGTGCCCGGCCAGAATGGTCAATTCCTGTCCCCAATTCGCCGAACAGTGCTATTCAACGGGTGCGATAGGCTGGCTCTCAATTAATTTCTTTATCAGTTTGGATCGCTTCTCACCAATCTCAATCGAGCAAGGAGGTGGTTATTGATTAAAGGCCGGTCAATTTAACATCATCCGATCATCAATCGTTTGCTGTCGTCAATTTAATAGTCATGTCATAAATAAGGAGGAAATAGTGAGATTTAAGCACATCTTTGTAATTTTGGCTGTATCGCTGATACTCCCTCTCGTCGCTTCTTGCGGCGGCGGCGCCACGCCACAAACCATTGTGGAAACCGTCGTTGTTGAGAAAGAGGTTGAAAAAACCGTCGTTGAAACGGTTGAAGTCGAGAAAGAGGTCATCCAGGAAGTTGAAAAAGTGGTCACGGTTGAGGTTCCGGCCGAAGCCGAGGCCGAAA
>JAGRCC010001012.1:0-941 GCA_020433785.1 Anaerolineae bacterium | reverse complement strand
CCCGTATCCAGAGCGAAGGCGTGGTCCGTGTCGGCTTTGCCAACGAGAACCCCTACGCCTTTGCCCAACCTGACGGCACCCTCTCCGGCGAGGCCGTCGAAGTAGCCCGCGCCGTGTTCGAGCAAATGGGCATTGATGAGATGGAAGGCGTGCTGACCGAATTTGGCTCGCTGATTCCGGGGCTGCAAGCCGGCCGCTTCGATGTCATTACCGCCGGGATGTACGTTAACCCCGGCCGCTGCGAGCAGGTCTTCTTCGCCGACCCCGAGTACAAGATTGGCGAGGCCCTGGTCGTCGCCGCCGGCAACCCGCTCGATTTGCACAGCTACGAAGACATCGCCGCCAACCCCGACGTGACCATCGGTACCGGGGCTGGCTACCTTGAGAACGATATGCTGTTGACCTCCGGCGTGACCGAAGATCAAATCGTCACCTTCCCCGACGACCCCTCCGGGATGGCCGGGCTGCAAGCCGGCCAGATCGACGCCTGGACCGGCACCCGCCCCACCCTGATCAAACTCCTGCAAGTGACCGACGACCCCGGCTTTGAACTGGCCGATCCCTTCGACCAACCCGTCGTCGACGGTAAGGAAGCCCTCAACTTTGGCGCGGCCGCCTTCCGCCTGGATGATGTCGAGTTCCGCAATGCCTTCAACGACGGCTTGCAACAGCTCAAGGACGACGGCAGCCTGGTTGAGATCATCAGCCAATTCGAGGGCTTTGACGCCGGCGCCGACCCCGGTGATGTGTCCGTGACCGATATATGCCCCGACGCTTACACCGACCTGATGGGGGTGTCCACTGAAGACGAAGCGATGGCCGAAGCCACCTCCGAACCAACCGAAGAGTCAATGGAAGAAGCTACTGCCGAGCCGACTGAAGAAGCGATGGCCGAGGACAGCGGTGAGATGGCCGAGATCGAACCCGTACCCGGCGGCGCG
>JAGRCC010001011.1 GCA_020433785.1 Anaerolineae bacterium | reverse complement strand
GGTAGCCCTTGTAGAGGCGCTCCTCTTGGTTGATTTCGACGATACGTTCATCGGCCAGGTTGTAGCGGCCGGTCAGCATCCAGATAATCGGGGCGCGGTCGCAAGGGAGAACCAGGCAGTCACGAATAAAGGGTTCGAGGGGAACCGCGATTTCCAAATTATCGAGGCCGAGGATGATCGGGCGTTCGGCGGCGATCTGGTAGAGGGCATCGACCAGGTGGATGGCCTGGGCCGCCGGTGGGTTGCGGAACAGGGCGGTTTCGGCCGATGTGATTTTGCCTGCGGATTGCATCTTCTCCAGGAGGAGATCGTAGGCCTTT
The DNA here is from genome assembly GCA_020433785.1 of Anaerolineae bacterium. The sequence continues at coordinate 5,265 of JAGRCC010001011.1, read as the reverse complement.
GCCAGAGTCGGCGCGTCCTGGCCTTGCACTTCGGCGCCGCTGGCGTGGGTATGGGCCAGCGAGGTATCGGTAAAGGCGTGGTAGCCCACCTCCGGCCGGCTGCGGGCCACCAGGCCGGCGGCGGTCTGCAACATCTTGTCCCATTGGTCGCGGTTTTCAAATTGATAGCGAGACACCCGCTCGATAATCGGCGGCAAATCGGCCTTGGCCTGGCGATAAGGCGCCACCAGGGCTTCGTAGCCGGCACGGACCAAATTATCGTGCAGCCGGTCGAGTAGGTGGGCCGGTTGCAGCACCGGCGGACCGACGGAAATATCATCGTACAAGGTCAGAATGGGCGGTTCGACCGGCATTTCGCGGGCCAAGGTTAGGCAGTGGCGAGTCAACCAACTTTTGCCGATACCGCCGATACCGTGGAGCAAAAAGATAGAAGCATAGCTCTCGTCGGTAGGCGCTTGGTGGGCATCGAAATCGGGACCAAGCAAGGTCGCCGCTTCTACCCAGCGGCGGTGGTGACTGAGCAACCCTTGCAGCACCACCAGAAATTGGCGCTGTTCTTGCACCCGGCCAATGAAGGCGGCGCGTTGTTCGTTTGGATGGATTGGATCAAATGAAGCGTGGGCCATGGTCATCTTCGTTTTTTAGCGACATGCTGACAGTAAACTGGCAAACTTCTGTCAGACAATTGGCCGCCGATTGATGTTTAAACGTGGTAAAATTATTAGTACTATATCACAGATTTGGGTATTTCGTAAAGTTTTTTATGTAAAACCTCTGACCGGAATGAACTTTTTTCCCATTGGCATTCTATTTCATTGTGATACAATTAAAAGAACGCCAAATATTTTTTATCCCACTGTAGTTGATGTCCTGGTTTCCTCAAATCAGCTTATTTAAACCGCACAATTCGGACCTTACCAGCAAAATCCCTTTTTTGAGCACACGAATACCAAGCCACCATCAACACGGGTTGGCGCAAGAGCAATGTCGTCAATCGTTTGGTAAAGTAACCTGTTATCATCTGTGCTATAATAATTTCGGGGAAGATATTTTCAGTATATCGAAGGGAGGCTATGTGTATGCCTAAAATTCTTATTATCGAAGACAGACGGGAGAACATTGTCTTCATTGTTAACAATATCCTAAAGCCAAAAGGGTACGATGTGATCACGGCTATGGATGGTAAAACTGGGTTGGAAAAAGCCGAGCGAGAAAGTCCGGACTTGATCATTACCGATTTAAAGTTACCCAGAATGAACGGTCTGGATGTGTTAGAGCGTCTTCGAGAAAAACAGATTTTTACCCCGGCGATTGTCATGACCTTTCACGGCACAGAAGAGACGGCCGTTAGAGCGCTACGACTGGGGGCGCGTGACTATCTTATTAAACCTTTTACCTTCGAAGAGATGCAAGCCGCTTTGGATCGCGCTTTTCAAACTCAGCCGGTTTCGCCCGAGTCTTATCTTGATAAATTGAAAACTCAAGCCAAAATCGATTCTTTGGAAGAGCAACTTGGGAAAATGAAAACCCTTCTCATTCAGCGGGAGGGTTTATTAAAACGGTATCAACGGCGAGTATCAAATAATCACACCGGCCTCCTTGGCAATGATGAGCGATTAGAAAGCTGCGAGAAGGATAATGTTCGGCTGAATAAAATGTTGACGCAGGCTAAAGCCGCTTATGAAAAGGCAGAAGGTCGGGCGAATTCACTGGAAGAGGCGGTTTTGGCTCAGAAAGCTCAGGCCACCAAATACCAAAAAGAGGCCCAGCGATTGGCTCACGAGTTGCGTAATTTGTCAGAGGCGATGCGCTTGATGTCGCAAGATATGGAGCAGCAACTCAATCGATTATCGGTAGCCGTGGCAGTTAAGAAATAGGACCGCTGTTTTGATGGCCTGATTAACTCTCCGAAGTCGGCTCCACGGTTGGTTCGGATGTGGCTTCTTCAGTGGGCGTTCCGGTTGGCGCAGCTGAGGTAGCGGTGCTCCGGGTCGAATCGGGAGTTACGGTTTCCTCCGCCTCGGCTGTGGCTGGAACCGCCTCTGTTGCTTCTTGGGCCGGTCTAGTGGCCCGTTCCAGGGTTGGGGTGGGCGTGGTTTGGCTCCAAGTTCCCAGCCCCGCTTCTTGGGCGCGATCTTGCGCGGCTTCAATTTCTGACTCAAAGCGGCTGTTTGGTTCGATGATTTGAGCGCTGGCCAGCCCTTGCTCTGTCAAAAGAACATTAAGCATTTGATTGTCGATATAAACGTAACGCAGCAGATTGCCGTCGTCATCGTAGTCAGTTTCGTCTCGAACCAGGCGGATCACCTTTAGGTTGGCCAAGCGTTGACTAGTTTCGAAGGCCACTACGCCCCACGGTTCGGTCAGGTCAGGCGTCTCGATGCCCAGCAGCTTCACCGTGTAAGCGAGATTGGGTGGATCGCCATCAAGTACCACCGCCAGTGTATTGCCATCGAGTACTTCAACCACCAACCCTAGCGCCTCGTCGGGAATAGGGGTTGTTGTGCCCGTGGGTGGAGGAGTAAGCACCTCGATCGGCATGACCCGTGTACTGGACGGCGATGGGGCTACAGTTGGCTCTCGGGTGGGTAAGGGTAACGACTGCCGGTTTTGTGGCGATGAACCGCTCGAACTACAGCCGCTCAGAAATAGGCTCCCCCCTAATAGCAGTAGAGCAAGCCATCGACCTAAGAAAATCGTCAAATTCCTCATTTTATTTCCTCTACATAAAAAGCGCTTGCATTATAACGCTAATGGGAGATGTCAGAAAATTGCCCGGTTTCAATTTATCACCTGAAATCAAAAAGCCTCGATTAGCAATCGAGGCTTTTTTGATCAAGTAAGCGGGTGACTGTCACCTGCTTTGGCGTTATGTAGCGGATTATTGGGTCGGCAGCAGAATAAAAAACTTGCTTCCTGGTAGTGTATCTTTGTTGTAGCCGGCGCTTTCCACCCAAATCCGGCCTTCGTGGGCTTCGATCACGCCTTTGGCGATGGTCAATCCCAGGCCTGCGCCGCCGCCCATAAATTTGGTTTTACTGGTGCTGTGCAGGGCCACGTCCTCAGCGGTGCCAAATTTCTCGAAAATTAACTTTTGCTTCTGTAACTCGATGCCAACCCCGGTATCGGCGATGATGATTTCGATAAACGGATTTTCGTTGAGTGGTTTACCTTGCAGCAGCCGGGCTGTAATCGAAATACGGCCGCCATCGGGGGTGTATTTAACCGCGTTGCTGATAATTCGAGACAAAGCTGACTGAAGTTGTTTGGAGTCGCCCTGGACCATCGGCAGTTCTTCGACCATGTTCAAGTCAAGCCGCAGATCTCGGTCGGTCAGGTTGTTTCTCAACTCGCCTTCGAGACTTTTGAGGATACTTCTAATTGAAACCGGACCGAACTTCAAATTTTGATCGGCCAATTCGACTCGAATGACACTCACCATGTCATTCATAATCTCTTGCAATCGCCTAACGCCTTTGTGGACTCCTTCGAGGAGTTCTTTAGCCGAGGGATCGCCACTGACAGCGGGCAGCATTTGCAGCATCTGAGTATAGCTGTGGATTACGGTTAGCGGGGTTCTAAGTTCATGAGAAGCGACGGAGATGAAGTTGCTTTTGGCCTCTTCAAAGTGTTTGAGACGGTCATAAGCCACTTTTAACTCGCTAAATTTCTTCTCCAGTTCCTCAATCAGCGTAACGTTCTGCTCTTGGAGATAGAATTCTCGCTGAGTAGCCGGTTCCGCTTCTTTATGCTTAGTGACAATGTGGCGGGCGACTTGGTTAATGAGTTCGTCCAAATCGATGGGTTTATTCAGATAACCATCGCAGCCAATGGCTTTGGCTCGCTCGCGGTCGTCGTGAACTGTGCGGGCGGTCAGCGCCAAGATGGGGACAGATGTCAACTGTGAGTAACTACGGATGCGGGTAACGGCCGTAAACCCATCTAAATCGGGGAGGTTGATATCCATCAAGATTAAATCAGGACGGATCTCCAGGGCTTTTTCTATGCCCTGAAGTGCGTTTTCAGCATCGACGACTCTGTAGCCTTGACTTTCAAGAATGCGCCTAACGAGGTGTCGATTTTCCGGAGTGTCTTCAACGTTTAGAATTGTGCCTGGCGAATTCATGCAACTTTCTCGAGACGGTTAGTTTTTAACGTGATCTATAATTAGTAAAGCTGTTGTGGGGCAGACCTCTTAATTCTATCATTCTATAGCGTAAACACGAATAGGATAACCATCCCACTCTCAATATTGTATCGCACTTTTGCAAAATTGATAACTATTGCAACCGATTTAACCCGGTATAAATCTGAAAAAATACCAGGAACGGTTTTCGGTGTCCATGTTAATGGCGAACGTGGGAGAGACCTGAGTGCCATCCGGCGATTCTAAGAAAAAAGTCCAACTACCGGTCACATAGTTGCTGATTGGCTCAAATTTTGTATTACCGCTTTTGACAACCTCGCCGGGCGGCGTGTGCCCGGTTGTATGGTCGGCTGACAACTCAGATTTAGTCACGACACCATTGGGATCAATGCCAACTAAGCGCAAACCGGGAATAAACCCACCATCCGGAGTTTGAACCGCGACCATGATCGATAGGAGGTTGGACTGCGTGGGCTGGCTGTAGGTCTCCGCTACTTGATAATCCCAGTGGGGCAGCGGCGTGGGGGTAGGCGCAGGCGTGTTGGTTGGGGGCGGGGGTGGGGGTGGTACGGTTGGCGTGCTGGTTGGCCCGGGTGTGGGAGTCCGGGTAGAGGTGGGCGTTGCGGTGATTGTTGGCGTCGGAGTGTCGGTGGGGATGGGAGTAACTGTCGGCGTTGAGGTGTTTGTTGGGGTCGCGGTAACCAGTGGTGTGGAGGTAAACGTGGGTCGAATAGTGGCCTCGGCCTGGGCGATAGGCGTTGGTTGGTTAACTTCTGCGACTAACCGGTCAATGGGTGAGGCCAAAGTACAGCCGGCCTCAAATATGAGAGTTACTAGAGCAAAAAATAAGAATATCCGCTTATGCAAGCTAGCGTTCCTTTTCTAAAGATTGAGCAATTTTAGGCAAGGCATGCCGGATTGTCAACTCACTATGGAGATTGGTCTTTATTGCCTGTTGCCCATTGATTCGATTTATGGTAAGATAACCCTAATAATATTGTGAAATTCTTCTCTGATCAATTTCCAACGATCAAATTTATTGTTTAAGGAGAAACCACAGTTATGGCCGGGGCTGAGGTTCCTGATATTGTAATTGGGCGGTTACCGATTTATTTGCG
>JAGRCC010001010.1 GCA_020433785.1 Anaerolineae bacterium | reverse complement strand
GGCATCATGACATCACAAATGATCAAATCCGGGTTTCAGATTTCGGCTTGGGCCAAACCTTGAACCCCATTGGAGCTAATTGAAACCGAATGGCCTGATCGTTTAAAGGAAAATTCCAGCAATCGAAGGATATCTTGATCGTCGTCGATGATGAGAATATGTGCCATAGCAACGTCCTTCCGGTAAATTAGGGATTAAGGCCACATAGAACCTGGACTTTTGTTTTATTGACCAGGGCCATTGGCCCCTGGAATTTTACCGTAGGCATCAGTGAATTTGTGGCGGTAACCTCTGAGACCGGGAGAAAATTTTGAGTATCGGCCAATAGGAGCTTTTTGATATCCAATTCTTTGGTGCCCCATTTTAATTGGCCTAAGATTTCAAAAGACGGTACGGAGATAAACAGAGGAATGTCATCGCGAGTGGTGTAAAATCTCTCTTTTGAGATACCCTCAGACTCATCAGATAACAGAATGAAGATGATCTCATTTTTCACCAGCGACCCCTTTTGATAAGTGGCGATAATGTCTCCAGGAGCGTTGATGCGTGAGATGTAGATGTCTACAATATCCAGATAATCGGTCATACGATCGGCCAGGACATCAACCAATCTTCGCTTGTAAACAATGATGCTAGCGGAGAAGCGGTAACTGCTGGTAAAAAAATCAGCTGTTACTCGACCTGAACTGGTTCGGCGAACTGTATTCATAGCGAAAGACCTTTTATTAGGATTTACGACCTAGTGGTCGTCTTAAAGTTTACGATAATATTAGTTTATCTCATGTTTTCTCAAATGGGAATAGTCCAAGGGTAATCAATTGTTATAAATCGTGGGGGGAAGTAAATTATCGACTGTTTGAATTTGAGACCGACGGGGTCCCACGCAGCGGCTCCGACCAAAGCAGTTGCTGTAAGTTGTCCATGGCATGGTCATCATAAACCTGTTCGCCGCAAACATCACACACCAGCGCTGGCATCCGGCTGGCAACCAACAAGCTTCTTCCATGCCATTCCAGATACGTCATCAAACGCTCTCTTAAACGTCCTATTCGACAAGACGGACAAGTTTTCATTGTTGTTGAGCCTCTTTTACTATTTTCACCCCGGCGCTAACCCCTAAGCGATTAGCCCCGGCCGCAACCATGCTTTTTGCATCTGAATAATTCTTAATTCCGCCGGAAGCTTTCACGCCCATCTCCGGCCCAACGGTTTTACGCATTAACGCGACGTCTTCAACTGTAGCCCCCTGGCTGCTAAAGCCCGTGGAGGTTTTGACAAAATCGGCTCTGCTCTTCTGAGCTAACTGGCAGGCGGTAATTTTTTCTTCATCGGTTAACAGAGCGGTTTCAATGATGACCTTGCAGATGGCGCCATGCTGGTGCGATTTGTTTACCACGTGGCTAATATCATCTTCAACTAAACCATTATCATCAGCTTTCAACGCCCCAATGTTAATGACCATATCAATTTCGGTCGCTCCGTCATTGAGCGCTTGCTGGGTTTCAAAAACCTTAGTGGCCGTGACATTGGCTCCCAACGGAAAACCAACCACGGTACAAACCTCAACCTCTGAACCTTGCAATAACTCAGCCGCCAGCTTGACATGGGTCGGGTTGACACAAACCGAGGCAAACTTGTAGGTTAGCGCCTCTTGGCACAGTTGTTTAATTTGTTCCGGTGTAGCTTCAGGCTTAAGGAGGGTGTGATCAATTAGGCGAGCAATATCCATTGCGACTCCAAACTCTCAAATAACACTATTCGTTGTTGGCGCTAGCGCTGGGAATGAATTGGCCCACAAAATGTTTGAGGGTTGCATCTTCGCTTGGGATGTCGCGCGGAATTGTGCCCCACTGATCGGGCGGCCAGTAGGATACCCAGGCTCGTCCGACAATATTTCCAATAGGTAACGGCCCCCAGTTGTGCGAGTCATTCGAGTTATTGCGATTATCCCCCAGGACAAATACATCGCCCGGTGGCACCACAATTGGACTAGGCATCGTATAGGTGCCAGGTACAGGCTCAAATGGTTCGTCGAGCTTGACCCCATTGATAAACACCTGGCCGTTAATGACGTTAACTTCTTCACCGGGTAGGCCGATAATTCGTTTAACATAATCTTCATTAGGATTATTGGGTGGCTCAAAGACAATCACATCTCCCCGCTGAGGACCACCCATACCAAGATATTTCGTCAATAAGGGATTATACGAGACCTTGTCGATGATCAGGTACTGGCCATCATGCAGGTTGTTCACCATACTGGTTCCCACTACCCGGAAATTTCTGACAACCGTCTGAATCAGAAAGAAGATAATCAGCGTCAGGATGATGGTTTCCCCAACCTCGCGCACAATCGACCAGGCCGTCTGCCAGCGCGACTCTTCGGCCTTGGGCGGTGTCTCATCTTCCAGCGGTTCCAACGAGAAATGGGAGAAATCAGCTTCAGCCGGCGATGACTTATAATCGAAGTCGGCGTCGGTTGGCTGGTCAGTTTCTGTTGATGACCGCTGTCTATTCAAAAAATGGTGCAGATCAGCTGCATCTGCCTCGGATGTTCTGACGCCTGTTTCCAGGGAGGTGTCATCATCCGGGTCCCGATCAAAATCAGGCAAGGGCGGCGTATTTGATTGTGGATCGTGATCTTTGTCGGGTTGATTATTATACAAATTAGACAAAGAAGTCTCCTAGCTGTTGATTAATTAGAATTATAGCCTACATAGTGACGCGTTGCAAGCATCAGAAATTACGCCTGCCCCACGCTTAATCAATGCCTTCTTCTCTTTCGCCGCGCAGTAAATTGACGCGCGTCGACCGGCCGGCCCGGAGCGCCGCTTCATCCTGAAACCCCATCGCAGCGTAAAAGTCGGCATCATAGCTGCGGGTTTGGATCACCACCGGCATTGGCACGGCGTGGCCCATAATCAGCGCCTGCTGCTTCGTATCGAGCCGGGCCAGCACCTCGCGCAGCGATCCGGCCCCGGAGACGCCGGTCAGCACCGCCGCGATGTCACGCTCGTTATCGAGCAGCGCCGTTACCCGGGTGCCGATCTGACTCATCACCTCCTCATCGATGCCGGACGGCCGTTGATCGACGATCAGCAGCGTCACATTGTATTTGCGGAGTTCACGGGCAATGGTGCCGAAGATCGTTTGGCGGGCGATTTGCGGGTCGAGAAATTTGTGCGCCTCCTCGATGACGATCATGAGCTGCGGCGGTTCTTGGGCCGCATCCCCCAACGCTTGCTCGACCCGTTCCACATACATCTGGTGAATCCGGCGCGTCAGATAGTTCGCCACCAAAATGTAGGCTTCCAGCGAATTCCCGTACCGGCCAAATTCCAGCACCACGGTAATGCCCTTATCCAGATAATCGATGATCTTCTGGGCCGAGTCGCCTTTCCA
>JAGRCC010001009.1 GCA_020433785.1 Anaerolineae bacterium | reverse complement strand
TCGGGATTGATGCCGCCCATCGCAAACGAGATGGTGGAGATGATGACGTCGGGGATGAGATCGCCGGTGGGGGTGTAGAGGTAGTCGAAGGCGGCGGGAATGGCGTTTGTGGAGTTATTAGAGTTTGTAGGGTTGGTAGAGTTATTGGAGTTGGTGGGGGCCGGGTAGGTTGGGGGTGTGGGTGTTTGATTGGGTGAGGACGTGGTTTCTTTGAGGGAGGTGGTGAAGATCGGGAGGGCATTGCCGCCATTGGTTTCGATTTGGTCGATCAGAGCGTCGATGAAGTCGGTGTTGCCGCTGAGCCAGTGGCTGCGGTAGAACAGAATGGCGATAGTGGGGCGACTGATATCATGGGGCGCCAGCCAATCGGGTAGAGATTGGAGATTGGGAGATTGGGAGATCGGGAGATGAGTGCCATCGTTGGCTAATCTCTTAATCTCCTTATCTCCCAATCTCCGGTATATACCGTGCCTGGGCTGTTCGACGGGCTGCTCGAAGCCCCAGCCGCCGGCTAGGAGATGATCGGCCAGGCAGTAGAGCATCTGGCGCATGTTGTCGATGCCGCCATAGTGCAGATAGCGGTAAACATCGTGGATGACGGGTACGGGCACGGTGCTGTGGGCGGTGAGTTCGGGATCGAGCCCTTCGGTGCCGGGCAGGCAGATGAGATCTTTGCGATGCCGTCTGGCATATTGGACCAGCCGATCAAAGCCGTGGATAAAGCCTTGTCGCCCCCCTAGAGAGCGCAGCACGATGACCTGCACCTCGGCCAATTCGGTGCGAATGAACTCATCGACATGGCTCGTTGTTGGCAGCGAACTGAGATTGACCCCGCGAACGGGGTGGAAGTCGGTAGGCAGGGTGTGCGCGGCCTGGTTTAGGGTCAGCAGGTCGGTGTCGGCGTGGGACAGCAGCAGAATGTGGGCGTCACCCAAAGCCAGCAGCGAGGTTTCATCGGGCACCGCAGCCGGCAGCGAGGCAGGTTCCGGCATTTCGGGATGGTGTGTCTCGGTTCCATCCCAGGCAAATCCGTTGAAAACGTGGTCGGCCAGATGCGGCGGTGGGGGTAGGTAGCGATCGGCTTCGAGCATGGCCTCGATGTAGTCATAGATCGCCATGATAATGCGGTCGCTGTTGACCGAATGAAACCATATCGGCCGCCCATCGAAAATGAGCATCGCCAGATTAGCCAGGGCGCAGGGGCCTAAACAGCCGGCGTGGTTGAGATGAACCCGGTTGCGAAATTTACGCCGGACCCACTCTTCATAGTAAAGATCGTGGGGTACGGGCGCGAAGCCACGGTCGGTGTGCCCACAGCAGCAGCCATTTTCGCAAATAAATAGCTGGCCACGAGTTCGAGGCACATTGATCGGTTTGCCGTCAGGCCGGACGACGTAATTTCGCTCGCGACGTTTGTTGGGTTGTGACATGATACCTCTTTAAAAATAACGATTTGGAGCATCAAAGTTTACTTTGACTGTACTGTAAATGACAAAGCTTGCTTTGTCGCTCCGCTCGAGTTTCCATTTGATAAAAGCCCTTCACTGATATTATCAGTTCGGGAATAAAAAAGAGTCTACCGGTGAGGGTAGACTCAGGACATTGCAATGTTTTGCTTTGTCCCGGCCGCCTATCCGCGTAGGGGGTGACGAGACGATGAGCAGCGGGGTATCGGGCTTGGCCGGCCTCGAAAATGGGATGGCTGGCTTCACCGTTGCGGGACAGCGTCGGACTTTCACCGGACTTCCCCCACACTTCTTTGTGCGTGCTCAGTTTTGGAAAAAACTGAACATCACTGCTAATCTTGATTTTTTTATTCGACTATTCTGTAAGTTCTGCTCTTATACTGGCAAACTTACAGCTTGCCGCTTACATTCGCATCGGCAAAGGTGGCCATTTGGTTGAGCAGGGCCACGGCTGAAGCGACCACCGGCATGGCCAGGGCCGCCCCGGTGCCTTCACCCAGGCGCAAATCCAGATGGAAAATGGGCTGCAAATCTAGGTGCTTTTGCATGATCTGATGGCCCGGTTCAACCGAGCGATGAGCGGCGATCATATAATCCCGGCTCAACGGAGCCAACCCGGCGGCAATCAAGGCCCCGGCGGTTGAGATGAAACCATCGATCAGCACCGGCACGCGGTGAGCCGCCGCGCCCAAAATGATGCCGGCAATCGCCCCGATTTCAAAGCCGCCGACTTTTGCGAGCACATCGAGCGGATCGTTAGCGTCCGGCTGGTTGACAGCAATGGCTCGATTGATGACCTCGACTTTATGCTGCCAGCGCGGGTAATCGATGCCGGTGCCCCGGCCGGTAACGTCGGCGACATCGGTTTTGGTCATCACCGCGCAGATGGCGCTCGAAGGGGTGGTGTTACCGATGCCCATGTCACCCGTGCCGACTAACTGTAAGCCTTTTTGACACTCTTCGGTAACGACCTTGATGCCGGCTTCAACCGCCTGCACCGCTTGGTCGCGAGTCATGGCCGGACCAATCGCACTGTTATTTGTCCCGTACGCCACCTTGGCATTGATTAAGTTGGCGTGGCTGGGCAGTTCGGCCGCAACCCCGGCATCGAGCACGATGACCCGCGCTCCGGCCTGTTGCGCCAGAACATTGATAGCGGCCCCGCCATTCAGGAAATTCAGTACCATCTGCGGCGTCACCGCGGACGGGAAGGCGCTGACTCCTTCGGCCGTAATGCCATGATCGCCGGCAGCTACAATCACCGCTCGATGAGTAAGCGGCGGGTTGATTTGGCCGGTCATCCCGGCAATTTGTACGGATAAGCTTTCCAGTCGGCCCAGCGAACCGGCCGGTTTGGTCAACTCGGCCTGTCGAGCTAGGGCCTGATCCATTGCGGCCTGATCTAGCGGTTGGATGGCTTGAATAGTTTGATGTAGCATGTGAATTCTCCTGTGGTGGTATCAAATTTGGCGCAATTTTGGAGCGTCAAAGTTTACTTTGACCCATTGCGAATGACAAAGCTTGCTTTGTTGCTCCGGTTCTTTTGGCCGGCTCGTTCACCGATAAAGCTAGCCCAACACTTCCCGAATCGTGTAGATCGGTTTATCTTGGCTCTCGTGGTAGGTGCGAACAATCAACTCGCCTAGCAGCCCCATTGTGACAAACTGAACCCCGATCATCACCAGTAGGACCGCAAGCAGCAGCAGGGGGCGGTCGGCTAAATTAACCTGGTAGGCCAATTTCATAAAGGTCAAATAAAGACCAATAAGAATCCCTAAAGCAAAGGACCCCAAGCCCATCAGTCCGAAAATTTGGATAGGTCGGGTTGAATAGTTGAGCAAGAAGCGCACTGTCAGCAGATCAAGCAGCACCCGGACGATGCGGCCCAGGCCGTACTTACTGCTGCCAAATTGCCGGGAACGATAGCGAACCGGGACTTCGGCCACGGTCACGCCGTAGTAACTGGCGATGGCCGGAATAAAGCGGTGCAAATCGCCATAGAGGTTGATCCCTTTAACCACTTCCTTGCGATAAGCCTTCAACGCGCAGCCATAATCGTGCAGATGAACGCCGGTGCCGGTGGAGATGAGCCAGTTGGCGGTCATCGACGGAATTTTACGAGTTATTTGTGCGGTGAAGCCTTCTTGCCAGCGCTCAACCCGCCAGCCGCTGACGACATCGTACCCTTCCTCGATTTTTGCCAGCAGCTTGGGGATATCGGCCGGATCATTTTGTAAA
>JAGRCC010001008.1 GCA_020433785.1 Anaerolineae bacterium | reverse complement strand
AGAGGCGCAGATGACGCTAAAGACGCCAACGCTTTTAATTTTTCTTTTGCGTCCCTTGCGCCGGTAGCGTCTTTAGCGTTAAATTTTTTGGTTCCGGCTTGTCCGGGTTATGATTCATAGAGTTTGCAGCGTTTGGAGCGATTTATGTTTGGACTTGAGGATAAGGTTATTTTAGTAACCGGCGGCAACCGGGGGATTGGCGCGGCTATTGTTAAGCTGTTGGAGGATCTGGGGGCGAAAGTGGCTTATACTTACCGTAACGATCAGGGTGAGCACGGCGCTTTGGCCATCCAAGCTGATGTGACCGATGCCGAAGCCATGACAGCCGCCGTCGCGCAGACCGAGCGCGAGCTAGGGCCAATCTATGGTATTGTCGCCAATGCCGGTATAACTGACGACGCACTGCTATCGAAGATGACGCACGAAATGTGGGACAATGTGATCAACACCAACCTGACCGGCGTCTACAACACCATTCGCCCGGCCATCCCCCTGATGTATGAGCGTAAAGCCGGCTCACTGGTGTTTATAAGCTCGGTAGTCGGCGAACAGGGCAACATCGGCCAGGCCAACTATGCCACCACCAAAGCCGGGTTAATCGGTTTGGCTAAGAGTATTGGCCTGGAAGGGGCGCGCAGCCAGGTTCGCGCCAATGTGGTGGCGCCCGGCTTCACCAATACCCACATGATCCAATCGATACCGGATGAGGTCAAGGAAAAGATTTTGCAAACCATTCCGCTGGGCCGCTTTGCCTCAGAAGAAGAAATCGGCTGGGCCACCGCGTTTTTGTTATCGCCGGTGATGTCGGGTTATATTACCGGCACCGTCATCAGCGTCAACGGTGGTCGGCACACGTAGGTTGGCCGCCTACTTTATCAAGGCCGCACTTCTTTATTAGCCGGCCCGACTGTCCATCGCCGGACAGTCGGGAATGTGCCTCCTCGCATCGCTGAGACCGTTAACCTGAACCCGCTGATTTTTTTATCGAACGTACCAATACCCCCGGCTCTCTTGGGCGGTTTTCGTCACAAGACGACAGTTCAGCGACCTCATTTTTCTCAGCGCCTTCAGTGATTCACTCTTGCCCCCCATGAAACGCCGCCCGGTCGCTTGGTCATATTGAAAAATGGTTTGAAATATGGGATAATGGGGCAATAGATTTGTTGGAGGAGAAACTATCCTATGTCCGATGATGTTCAAACCGTAATTCTTATGATCAACCTGGGTGACGATGCCCTCCCTGATGAAGTCAACCAGGCCACCACCCAGCTTTACCGCGAACTGCTGACCAGCGACGCCGACCGCGTAGAAAAAGTGCGCAGTAACCAGCTCGAGGCCGGCGCCAAGGGCGACCCCATCACCCTCGGCGCGATTGCCCTGGCGCTGGGAGTCGCCGCCGCGCCGGGCGTGGTTGAAATTGTCAAAGATTGGCTCAATCGCCGCCAGGCCGTGCCGGTGCAGGTCAAAATCAAGCTGGGCGACGACGAAATCGAACTCTCCGGCCCGGCCACACTTTCTGCCGAAGAGTTTGAGGCGCGGGCAGAACGGGTTGTGGCGCTGCTAAAGAAGCATGGCCAAAACCCAGAGGGTTGATTGAAGGAGCGTAAAGGTTAAGAGAAAAGTTTGGGGTTTTGGTTGGGCGTTTTATCGAATGGGTTTGGGCAAGGCGACCGACTCATTTGGTGCGGCTGGTTGGCCCCCCTAACCCCCCAGAGGGGGGAACTTTCCGACGACGACCCTTAAAACCTGCGCTCTCAAACATTGGTGGGACCCCGAATCGACATTGGATTAGCGCTCCCCCCTTTGGGGGGTTCAAGG
>JAGRCC010001007.1 GCA_020433785.1 Anaerolineae bacterium | reverse complement strand
CCAGCCGGTATGTGGTTTACTTTATGAGGATGATGGTTTAATGAGCGGTGATGAGTGGTCAATGACCCCGTTTGACGGGTTGGGTGCGGCCGGCAATGTAAACAAAAACGTACTGCCCTGTCCGGGTTCGCTTTGGACGCCGACTTGCCCGCCCAATTTATCAACAATACGCCTGACAATTGACAGACCCAGCCCATGCCCTTTGGTGTTCATTTGATTGAGCCGATTGAACTCGATAAACAAGTGGGTCTGGTCGGCCTCCGACAACCCCGGCCCGTTATCACGAACCCAAAAGCAAACCATATTGCCCTCATCCAGATTAGCGCCTAACTCCAGTTTAGGCGGGCTGCCTCCATATTTGAGACCGTTCGTCATATAATTGGTCCAAACTTCCTCTACCCAAGGCGCGTAGCCCAAGGCGGTTGGCCAGATCGGCGGCAGGCTAATTTCCGCTTGATGCTCTTTAATCATCGGCTGCAACCGCTCCTGGACTTGCTCGATGATGGCAGCCATATTAAGCGGTTGATGCTGAGTTTCGTTTTTGCGAACCGTGGCCAACAGCAACAGTTCATCGATAATGCTCACCGTCTTTTTTCCGGCCGATTTAATAATCTGCAAACAGTCGTTCAACTCCTGGGGGCTGACCAGACCCGGCTCAAATAAAAGGAAATCGGTGTAACCGATAGCCGTACTCAATGGATTTTTGAGATTATGAGCCACCGTATGAGCAAATGCATCTAGTTCCTCATTCCGCTCCAGTAAAATTGCTTCGATGCGTTTGCGCTGGGCAATTTCTTCCTGCGCTTCCTGATAAAGACGGGCGTTCTCAATGGCGATAGCCGCCGCAGTGGCAATTGATTCAACCAGCGACAATTCATCCTCAGTAAATCGCCCCACTTCCGTATCGACCAAATTCAACACGCCGATGATGCCCCGTCGAGTCCGCAGCGGAATGCTCAAAATCGAGCGAAAGCTGATTCCAGATTGCTGATCAACCAGTGTAAAGTGCCGGCTGTCCTGTTTGGCGTCCGGCACTAGTAAACTTTGTCCGGTTTGCGCCGCCCAGCCGGCCAACCCCTGCCCTTCGGCCAATCGCCAGCCGATCACCGTTTCAGCTCCGGCCCCGATGGCGTGCTGGCAGACCAGTTCGCCGGTTTCCGGAAGGCGCAGCCAAAACGAGGTTGCGGTGATATTCAATAAATTGTGAGTGCCGCTCAAGACAATTTCGAGTACCTGCTCCAACTCTAAGGTCGAGGTAAAAAGCTGGCTGGCTTGGCTAATTAGAGCCAATTCTCGATTACGTTGTTGCAAAATTTGTTCAACGCGCTTCTGTTGAATGCTAGATTGCTTTAATCCATCCCTATTTTTTGCCGTGTTACCCATGGTTCCTGTGCCCAAAAATAGATCCGATACCCAGTATATGAGGAACATCTTATTACAACCTGTTGAACTGTGCAAGCGAGCCAGTCACAATGGCGAATGTAAAAATGATTAATGGCTCCCATTAAGCAGATTTTCGGCGATTTTGGCCGATGATAAAACGCCCGGCAGCCCAGCGCCGGGATGAGTGCCCGCACCGACAAAGTAAAGGTTCTCAAACTCTTCCGAACGATTGTGCGGTCGAAACCAGGCCGATTGGGTTAAAATCGGCTGCACTGAAAAGGCCGAACCGAGGTAGCTATTGAGCGTATTTTGAAAATGCAGCGGATCGATGTAATGCTCGGCGATGATGTTGGCCTCCAGATCGGGCAAATAATTCTCTTCCAAGAAACGAATAATGCTGTCCCGATAGGGTTTGGCCGCCTGGGTCCAATCGACCGATCCGCCCAGATGCGGCACTGGTGAGAGCACGTAGAAGTTTTCGCAGCCAGGCGGTGCAATAGAGGGATCGGTGATGGTGGGCATGTGCAGATAGAGCGAAAAGTCATCGGCCAACACCTTTTTCTTAAAAATATCATCCAGTAGGCTTTTGTAGCGGTGGCCCAAAATGATATTATGGTGGGCCAGGCCGGTATCGGTGTAGCGACGTTTGGTGCCAAAGTAGATAACAAAAAGCGACATGC
Source organism: Anaerolineae bacterium (assembly GCA_020433785.1). Next base: position 4,408 of record JAGRCC010001007.1, on the reverse strand, counting down.
TGTACTTCATTCGTTTGATTTTGTGATCGGAATATTTGCGCCGGTATTGAGCCGGAATGAGGTTAAGGTAGGTAAAGGCCACATCGGCATTACAGACGATATCGTCAGCTTGATGGATTGCCCCATCGGCCAGGCGGATGCCGGCGACCCGGCGTCGGTCATTGATCAGGATTTCGTCGACGGGCGCGTTGAGATGAATTTTGCCGCCCAACTCAGTAAACAGCTTGCCCAGCGCTTCGACAATGGCCCCGGTACCGCCCAGCGCATAGTGAATGCCCCACTCTCGCTCCAAATAATGGATCATGGCATAGATGGAGGGCGAATCGAACGGGTTGCCGCCGACCAGCAGCGGGTGGAACGAAAAGCAGCGCCGGAGGAAGTCGTCCTGGACAAATTGAGCGGCGTATTTATAGACGCTAAGATAGGATTGCAGCTTGATCAGATCGGGCGTCACTTTAACCATATCCAGCACCGATAAGAACGGTTTGTCGGCCAGTTCCACGAAACCCTTTTCAAAAATAGCTTTGGTGGTGCTCATAAATCTTTGGTAACCGGTGACATCGGCCGGATTCCATTTTTCGATCTGGTTCAGAATAAACTGTTCATCGCCGTTGTAATCAAAGGCGCGGCCTTCGTGGTTGAATATGCGGTAGAAGGGGTCGCACGGGACAAAGGTGATGTAATCTTCGCGGCGTTTGCCGGCTGCTTCGAAGAGTTCGTCAAAGAGAAACGGCGCAGTGATAACGGTCGGCCCGCCGTCGAATTTGAAGCCGTTTTTCTCGTAAACATAGGCTCGACCGCCCAGCTTGTCTCGCTTTTCGAAAATTTCGACGTCGTAGCCTTTGGTCGCCAGCCGGACGGCGGCGGCTAACCCGCCAAAACCGCTGCCGATGACAATAATCTTTTTTCTCATTAATAATTGCCTCTGAATTGAATATGGTTACTTTGCCACCAGATACCGGGCAGCATGGTTAACTTGGCCCACTTACTCACATAAGCGCGCCGGTTGAATACGTCGTAATCGTGCCGTTCGATGTCGTCGAGAATGCCCTCATACAGTTTGGCTGCCGCCGCAATGGCCAAGCGGCCGTGGGGATCGAGCAGGGCAATGCCAGGCCAGGCTTCGGCGTAGAGCCGGCGGTTGCGTTCGATCTGAAAGCACATAAATTTTCGCCAACGGTCATCGACCTGGCCCAGCGCCAAATCGGCTTCGGTCAGGTCAAAAGCGGCCAACTCGGCCAACGGCAAGTAAATGCGGCCGGCCTGCCAATCTTCGGCCACATCTCGCAGAATATTGGTTAATTGGAGGGCTACCCCTAATTTGATGGCGTACGGGATCGCCTCCCGGCCGCTAAAACCGATGATGTGCATGCTCATCAGGCCCACGGTCGAGGCGACACCGTACGCGTAGGTGGTCAGCTCGGCAAAGGTAGAGTATCGATGCTGTTGCAAATCCCGAGCCACGCCGTCGATAAGTTGTTCGGCATAGCGCAGCGGAATCTGGTAGCGCAGGCGGGTATCGGCCCAGGCCAGTGCGACCGGATCGTTGCGATTGGGGTGTGAGGTCAAAATACGCTGCCGCCACGTCTTCAAGTTAGTTTCACTATAGTCCGAATTCTGGTCGATAATGTCATCGCTGATCCGGCAAAAGGCGTACAAGGCCCGTACCGCCCGGCGCTTGTCCGCCGGCAGCAGTGCCGAGGCTAGAAAAAATGATTTGCTGTGATTGGCGGTGAGCCGTTCGCAGTAATCATAAGCCCGGTCGATCAGCGCTGTTTCATCAAACAACGATTTTGGCTCGTGAAGATCCAGCGACGGATTATGTAACGCTTCGTGAGCCAGTGAGATCAACGGTTGTTCCCAAGCGTGTATTTGCACTTCTTCTCATCCTTTCAGCTAAGATTTGCCGTATTTATTCAGGCACCGGCGCTTTTGCCTACGTTGAACAAGGGCCGGTTATTAGACTGCCTAATACGAATTGGAGGAATTTTGTCGAGGTATCATGGATGGATAGCCCCGAAATAAATGGGTAAAGCTAAAGGTTTATCTGGACAAAATATTGACAAAATATGATCTTTATGGTACTTTCACATAGAAAGCTTAAATTAACCTGAGTAATCGATATTTTGTCCAAGAATTGTAGATAAATATAAGGGTTTTGAATGACCTATTTCGAGTTTCTGGTGATTTTTCTCGGTTTACCGCTGATCTTTTTGAGTGGATTAATGGGCTATGATGCCCGGCAAAAGCGCCATCTGCCGGATACGCTCCGAAACTGGCCACTGGCCGTCGCTTTGATGGGGCATGTGGCGGTGGCCCTAATATACACGACCCCCTGGGACAACTATTTGGTTGCCCATCGCGTCTGGTGGTACGATCCTCAACTGGTGACCGGCATTGTCTGGGGTTGGGTCCCGGTGGAAGAGTACACGTTTTTTGTATTGCAGCCGCTCTTGACCGGTCTGTGGCTAATCTGCCTGGCTCGACGAATCGAGCCGGGGCCGGCGTTATCGTCGGACTACGGCCAGATGCGTCGTTGGTTAATCGGGCTGCTTGGTTTGGTGTGGTTGGGGGTGGCCTCTATGTTGATAGCCGGCTGGTCGCCAGGGACGTACCTGGCGCTGGAGCTGGTTTGGGCCTTGCCGCCGATCATGATGCAGCTCGGTTTTGGAGCCGATATTCTGTGGCGGCACCGACGACTGGTGCTGCTGAGTTGGCTGCCAATCACGCTTTACTTGAGTGCGGCGGATGCCTTGGCCATTGGCAGCGGCACCTGGTCGATCAATCCGGCGCTGTCGTTGAACATTTACATCGGCGGTGTTTTGCCCCTTGAAGAGATGGTGTTCTTTGCTGTAACGAACATCCTGGTTACGTTTGGGTTGGTGTTGGTGCTCTCTCGCCAAAGCCAAGCGCGGTTCGAACGGCTGTGGAATAGACGACCGTTGGGGCTCTTGGTATCGGAGAACCGTTAGCGATGTTACGAAACCACCTGGAGTCGGTTCGAAATTTTAATGTTGAGGCCGCCGTAACCTATCTGGTCGGGCAACTGCCGGCCGGCAACAGTTGGCCGACGGCGCTTTTCGGCGGCTGGCTGCTATCGATGATCCTGCTGCCTATCGCTAAGTGGGGGTGGGGCGACACTGCCCTCGAATGGGGCGTGCTTTTGAGTGTCCTTTTACAGACGGGTCTGGTTCTGGTTATCTTGGGTGGCGTCTGGGAAGTGGCGAAACTGCTGCGCATAGCCATCATCCTATTGCTGATGACTTTTTTAATAGAAGCCATCGGTACCGCGACCGGCTGGCCGTTCGGCGCTTACCACTACACCACTCAACTCCAGCCGCAGCTAGCGGGCGTGCCGCTGCTCATTCCTCTGGCCTGGCTGATGATGCTGCCGGTGGCCTGGGCGGTGGCTTACGGCTTGACCGGCGAGACATCGGGCTGGCGCTTTGTGGGGATGAGCGCCCTGGCGTTCACCGCTTGGGACCTTTTTCTTGATCCGCAGATGGCGGCTTGGGGCTTTTGGGTGTGGGATCAGCCGGGCGGTTATTTTGGTATTCCCTGGCAGAATTTTCTGGGTTGGGCCATAATCGCTGCCCTGGTGACCGTTCTGGCTCAACCACGAGAAGCGCCGCCAAAGGTGCTGATAGCCATTTATGTGGCGGTGTGGTTGTTAGAAGCGATTGGGCTACTCTTTTTTTGGAAATTACCCGGCCCGGCTCTGGCCGGCGCGATCGGGATGGGCAGCTTCATTTTTCTACTCTGGTTTGTGGAGGCTAGGAGACGCGCGTGTTAACCGTTGTATGGACGATCATTTCATTTATTTCGGGTTCGCTGCCCTTTTCGGTGTGGATTGGCCGGTTATTTCTCAAAACCGATATCCGGCGCTATGGCGACCACAATCCGGGCGCAACGAATGTGACTCGGGCCGGCGGCGGGCTGCTTGGTGGGCTGGCGGCTGCGCTGGACATTTCAAAAGGCGCTGTACCGATCGGGCTGGCCTGGTATTGGCTCGGTCTGGACGGCTGGTCCTTGGTTCCGGTTTCGCTGGCGCCGATTTTGGGCCACGCCTTCTCGCCATTTCTTAAGTTCAAAGGTGGCAAGGCAATCGCTGTTACGGGGGGCGTTTGGTTAGGTTTGCTGGGCCTTCAGGGCTTTGGCGTGATTCTGGTCTTGTTTCTAATGTGGTACGCACTCGTGACCAACGACGGCTGGATCGTGATCTTAGCCCTGGCTAGCCTACTGATCTACCTACTACTGGCCGGTTATGGTGCGCCGATGGTCGTCGTTTGGCTGGGCAACAGTTTGGTCATTGCTTGGAAACATCGGGGGGATTTGACCCAAACGCCGCGGTTGAGAGGATGGCTTCGAAAGACCGAGCGGCTGACATGACGCTGCTGCTTTTGTTTGT
>JAGRCC010001006.1 GCA_020433785.1 Anaerolineae bacterium | reverse complement strand
AAATGATGGCCTCGGCTTTGGAATCACAGGGCAACATTTGGGCCGGCTATCGCGATCATCGCAGCGACTGGTTCCCCGAGGAACTGGCGGAGTCGCACGGTCCCGGCCATAAATCCAAAAACGTCTATTTCGCCGGCTGTACGGCCAGCTATGTAGAGAACGACATCGGTATCGGCACGGTTAAGCTGCTCGACGCGGCCGGGGTTGATTTCACCTATTTGGGTGAAGCCGAAAGCTGCTGCGCCACGCCGATGCTGGTGGCCGGCAAATGGGAGCTGTTTGCCGACACGATGAAGAAAAACATCCAAGCCGTCAAAGACGCCGGGGCCGATACGGTCATCGCCTCCTGCCCGGCCTGCGACATGATGTGGCGGCAAGTCTATCCGCAGTGGGCCGAGAAATTGGGCATCGAGTATGGGATTACGGCCAAACATTATAGTGAGGTCATCAGCGAGAAGATCGCTGCCGGCGAATTTAAGTTTCCGGACAACAATCTGCCCAACTGCACCGTCACCTGGCACGACTCCTGCCATATTGGCCGGGCGTCGGGCGTGTTCGAACCGCCGCGCGAGGTAATCAAAGCCATTCCCAATGTGAATTTTGTCGAGATGGCTCACAACAGGCAGGCAGCTCACTGCTGCGGGTCGGTTCTGACCCTGCTCAAGGAGCCGCAAACGGCCCATGACATCGGCAAGATGCGGCTGGACGAAGCGGTCGAGGTGGGGGCTGACAAAGTGCTGGCGTTGTGTCCTTGCTGCGAGTTTCAACTACGGGTTAGCGCACAGAAACGGGAGTCACCGATCGAGGTCGTTGATCTGGCCCACTTCACCGCGAACGCGCTAGGCATCGACCTGCCGGACCCGCATCCTGAAGTGCGGGCGCAGTGGGCTGTGTTCGAGAAGATGATCCTGTTGATGACGCCGGAAGGGTTCGCGGAGTTGATGGGCACCATGTGGCCCGAGTTGATCGATGCGATGCCGTATGGAATGGGGCCAATGATGCGCAAGATGGGCAAAGTTCCCGGCTCGCTGGAAGCGATGAAGCCGATGTTCCCGGTACTGTTCCCGGTCTTGCTGCCGAAAATGATGCCCAAAGTCATGCCGGTTATGCTGGAGCGGGTCAAAGAACGCATTCCCATGCCGGACTATATGGCCGAGCAAATGCCGGTGTTGATGCCGCAGGTGATGGATAATCTGATGCCCCATATGATCGATGATGTGGTGCCGCTGGTGACCCAGTCGATGATTGATTATTTGCACAGTAAGAATTAGCGGCGCAACAGGGCTACTTATGCAGGTGGGTGTATCGAACCAGGTGACAGTCACTTTGTAACTCGTAATTTAAAAACGAAAAGGCGAGAAAATTTTCTCGCCTTTTTTTGTCCGGAAACACTAGACCTGTCATCAAGATAAGGTTTTAGCCGGATAATCAACCGGATCGGTCTGGTGATATTCGGGTTTATTTTTAATAGCAGCCTTAGACATAGAGACATACACTTTGTTATCAGCCCAATCGATCGATTCAATCCAGCGGGCCTCTAATTGCACTTTTTTGCCGGGCAGCCAATTGCGGGTATCGACGACAAGCTGATGGATGGCCCACAATTTTTCATCGACAATTAAGTCTTCGATATGGCCGAGATCGCCGTCGGTCGCCTGCAAATAAGCGCCGATGATATCTTTAGCGCTGCGTAAGTGAGAGGGCCGCTGTTCAATTAATTCGGCCTCGTTCTGCCTTTCTTTCGCTCTCATCATTTCAATCATCGAATCAGGGTCCATACCAATGGTTTGTTCTTGAAATAGTCCACCCCCTAATCGAGAAATCGGCAGCGAGTCCACCTGGCTATCGTCTAAATCTTTTTCCAAACGCTCGACCGGCGGGTCCGAATTAATATCAGGGCTATGTTCGATGGCTTCAAGATCAAGGGCTATGACTAATGACTGAACGTCATCGTCGATTCTTTTAACGTGATTAGGCGAAATCAACACTTTTCGGCCCGGCAGCAAATTACCGGTATCAACCACCAAATAGGTGACTAACCAATTTCGCTCGTCAAAATAGACATCGTCAATGTGCCCCGCTTTGCCGTCGGCAGCTTGGACGGTATATCCCAGCATATGATGAATCGTTCTAAACATCGTATTTTCCTTTCAGGCCGTTTTTACTTGGGCTTGACCGGCTTCTTCAAAAATCTGCTCAACCGCCGGAACATCATCCGGCTTTACTTGAACCACGACTAGTTTTGCTCCGTGAATGACACGCTGAGCGAAAAAGTCGGCTTCCTCATCCCCTACTCCGGCATCGACTAGGGTTTCTTCGAGGCGCCTGACGGTATGTAAAGTCGGTTCATAATTGCCACTCTCTGGCTGGGCCTGTACGGTCGGAACTGCGGCCGGATAAACTTGTCCACCTGTAGAGATAGGCTGGATCCCTACCCCGAAATTTTCCGGAACCTCTGGGTCAAGTTGGTGCTGATCGATGATCGAGATATCATCCGACTTCAGACCGTAGCCAAGTGCTTGTAACCCCTCAATGGCCTGCTCAACATTGGCGTCTTCATCAAATATCCCTACTACAGTTTTTCGATTACTCAGTAATTTGCCCAACAAACTCATTTTGTTCTCCTTTCAGTCTCAATCTCCGCATAGATGATGGCGCTTGCGCTCAACTAAAGAACCACAAAGGCCAATCACCTCATTGTAAAATATTCTTTTGATGTTCCTTTTAGTATATTACAGTGATGACGGCCCAGGCCATACCAGGTTGAGCGGTTATTAGTACGAAAAGGAGCTATTTTTGGGTAGTCCATCTGATCAAGAATAACTGGTATCCATGCTCAAATGGATGGCCAAAATTCGCCCAACCGGGCAATATCGCTATATCCAAAATCACTCAAACCGACCTGGAAATTTATCTGCCTTGGTGTCGGCAAAACGTGGGGAAGATGGTAAGATAGATATACCGCACGAGTTGACATCTATGGAACGCATTTTTACCATTGGCGTCCCTTCTTCCGCGTTGGGCGCAGAGGCCTGGGAAATCGGCACCAACTTACCTCTGATTACCGCAGGCATCGGGACACTGGCCTCAATTTTGATCGCGGCCGTGCTCCTGTTTTTTGGGCAAAATCTCAACCAGATCGCTCGCGAGGCGGGCTGGCGCGAGCAGCTAACCCGTACCCGAATTGTTTTGTTCCTAACCCTGTTGTTGGGTATGATCAGTATTTGGGCCGTCTTATTCATCATCTCATTTTTGGCGGTCTTCTTAGTGCCGGAGCGAGTGGCCACAAATTGGCTGGGATTAGCGCCCACTACCTCAATGCTGGCCCAACACGCCGCATTTATGGCCACGTTGGGCGTACTTGGCGCAGCACTGGGCGGCAACCTTGAAGATGAAGACAAACTCAAAGCCAAATTATTTTATGACGAAGAAACTTAGTAGAATATCGGTAATACAAGTCCTTTAACAACCATGAGTTAGGATAATATAGTGGAAACGTTATTTCAAGATCTAACCCCCATAGAAACAATTGTTCGTAACATTATGGTATTTATACCTAAACTTATCATCGCCGTGATCATTTTGTTGGCTACGTTGTGGGTCGCTAAAATGGGCTACAACTACGTTCAAAGTTACACCCAGAAACGCCGAGTCGACTCGGAGGTGTCGCTGCTACTGTCTAGAATCACTCAAATTTCCATTATTGTGCTGGGGACTATTTGGGCCTTATCGGCGGTCGATTTTAACGTTACCGGCTTTGTCGCGGGGTTGGGGATTGTGGGATTTACCGTGGGGTTCGCCCTGAAAGATATCGCTGAAAATTTTGTAGCCGGTATTTTGCTGCTAATTCAACAGCCCTTCAGCATTGGCGATGCCGTAGAAGCGGGTGGATATAGCGGCACCGTGAACAACATCGAGATTCGATCCACCACCATCCGGACGTTCGATGGGTTGTTGGTCATCATCCCCAATGCTCAAATCTACAGCAATCCGATCACCAACTTTTCCAGAGTGTCCCAGCGGCGGATCAAAGTCGATGTTGGGGTTGGTTACGACACTGACTTAGACAAAGCCACCAATATTCTGCTTGAGGTAGTTAACCGTTTGCCCGGCATCCTGGACGAACCGGCCCCCTTTGTGGTATTTAATGAATTTGGCGATAGTTCAATCAATGCCTCCATCTACTTTTGGGTCAAAATGGAAGAAGTTGGTTACTTCGACTCGATTGATGGCGTGATCAAAGGGATTAAAGTGGCTTTTGAACGCGAGGGCATCAATATTCCCTATCCTATTCGAACGCTTTACATGCAGTCCGCAGAAAAAACTACCCCCCCTCAAATCATAATAATAAAGTTGAAATTTAGACAGTTTCATTCTAATAACCAATGGTCAAGGTTATTTATGGCTAAATTTGAGTGTCTCTTAGACTCAGACCAACCCATTTAACGGATCAAGCAGCTGCCGTTTGACGGATAATCAATACCCTATGAAAATCCACCTATTTTTGATTTCTAACAAAATTTATACAAATTTATTACTGATTTAAGACAATTTAACTTTATAATGGCGTTATTACTGTCTACTAACAATTAAACCTTAAAAGCAACACAAAAATTTACCTGTATCGATTTCCCAAAAGAGAGATTGAAAATGAGCCTAGTTACCCTTACGTTTTTCGTTGCAGGTTTTGTATTACTTGTTTACGGCGCTGAACTGCTGGTGCGGGGCGCTTCAAAGCTGGCTTTGGCCGCCGGGATTTCGCCGCTGGTGGTTGGCTTGACGGTAGTCGCCTATGGCACCAGTGCCCCGGAACTGGCCGTTAGCGTCCAATCGAGCTTTGCCGGAGCAGCTGATATTGCCTTAGGCAACGTGGTTGGCAGTAACATCGCCAATGTTCTGTTAATTTTGGGCATATCGGCCATAATTGCGCCGCTGATGGTTTCACTCCAATTGGTCCGCCTCGAGGTACCGTTGATGATCGGCTTATCGGCTTTGGTCCTGCTGTTGGGATTAGATGGCCGTATTGGGCGGGTCGATGGCCTGCTCTTTTTTATGGGCGGCGTCGTCTACACGGTTTTGACGATCTGGCAAAGCCGCCGGGAAACGGCGGCCCGGAAAAAAGAACAACCTATCGATCCTACCATCGAACCCAGTCCGGTGGGAGCCAAACAAGTTCTGTGGCAGCTAGGCTTGATCGCCGGGGGGATAGTGCTGCTTATTGTGGGAGCTAATTGGTTAGTTAATGGAGCGGTGGCGTTAGCTAATCATTTTGGCGTCAGTGAATTAATCATTGGCTTGACGATTGTGGCAATTGGCACATCACTGCCGGAAATGGCCACTTCAGTGGTAGCCAGTCTGCGTGGTGAACGAGATATTGCCGTCGGCAATATTGTCGGCAGTAATATTTTTAATATTTTAATTGTATTGGGCCTTTCCGGGGCAGTTGCTCCGGAAGGCATTGGTGTATCGCCGGCGGCCTTACGCTTTGATATTCCGGTGATGATTGCTGTCGCTTTTGCTTGTTTACCTGTCTTTTTCACCGGCAATATCATTGCTCGATGGGAAGGGGCGCTCTTTTTGGGTTACTACCTGGCTTACGTCTCGTACCTTATCCTTAGCAATACTCACCAATCTATTCTGCCTGCTTTTAATTTGGCGATGATGGCGTTTGTTATGCCGCTAACCACCGTTACGTTGATCGTTTCCGTTATTTGGGCCTGGCGTCAGAGGATTGACATTAACGTCCCTACTAGTAAAATATAAAAATTTCCTGTACAATGATATCAGTCTAGGTCGAGATTACTGATTCACTCCAACAACTTATAGAATTCAATCGTCATCAAATACTGGGAGGTTGATGATGCGGCGATCGATAACCATTGCCCAGGGCAAATGGGGATGGCTTCCCCTGCTTATTTGTCTGGGCACATTGGCTGTGGCTTCTTTGGCGCGTACCGGATCGGCCGGTGCCGAAGGGAGTCGCGATTTATATCCGGCCGGTTCCAGCGGAAATCGAGCTAATATTGAGTGGCGTAACAGTTTTTATGGAAGCTTTCTGCGGCGGCGATCCCTTTTTCAGACCTACGCCGCAGCCGGAGAAGTCATCTTATTAGGCTCTAGCGCCGTTGGCGTCCAGCAAGGCGATATCCGGGTCTATAATCCCAATCGAGTCACTGGCATCATCGGTGATGAAACCATTCCCGATACACCCGATTTTAGCTGCAATGGGCAAAGGACCGATACCGGCAACGCCCTACAAGGTCGAATGACCAGCCGGGATATGGAATTAGCCGGCCCTGATACCATCGTCGATCCGGCCACAGCCACCCCGGGAAATGATGTAGCGAATGGCTATATACCCTGTTTTTATACGGCGCCTACCAGCGGCATCTACTATGTTGTATTTTTGGGACCTGAAGGTGACAACTCGGACGCTGAAATCGCCCCCACCGGCGAAATTGATTTGAGCAGTTCGGCCAATTTTGACGAGCAACAGGGTACTAGTGTGGCGGTCTGGGATGTCACCATTCGATCCGATTTGACCTCGACCACGGATATTACGGGCCGGCTATTTGTTGACTATCTTACGCGCTTTACGGGCGATTGGCCCAGGCCTTCCAGTTCTAAATATTTTGTTTTGACGGACGACGGCTATATTTATCAGACCGATATGCGTGGTATCGATGCCAACGGCTTTATTGTTTACGCTAATGACATCGGCTTTCTCGATAGCGACGGAACCCCACTTTTTCACGATGTAGTGGCTGATCCCTCTATTCCCCCTCAAGAACAAAACCAACTTAATGTCTTGCTGGGGGGTGTTAGCTTGGCTCCACCGTCTCACCTGATTTTTTTTAATTCGCCCAGCCAAGAGGCCACGCTGGCTAACAACTTTCCGACCGAACCCATCTTTCCCCAAGTTATTTCTGTTCAATTTGAAGGCCAACTGGGCGACAATGATACGTTTGTCGGCGGCGGTGGCACTTTTACATTTACCAGTACCAGCCAGGGGATTTTTGAATTAATTATTAGTCGAGATGGGGTTGACTTCTCCCCAGATAATCCGCTCAATCGCGTTTTGCAAGACGTTCATTTGACGGGTACCAGTACGATTATTTGGAATGGGTTAGATAACGCCGGCGATCCGT
>JAGRCC010001005.1 GCA_020433785.1 Anaerolineae bacterium | reverse complement strand
CGGTTTTGCCCTGGCCGACCAGCCGGCGCACGGCGTCGAATAGGTCATCGGTTTCCTGGGGGGTCAGCACGGCGGTGGGTTCGTCTAAGATCAGCAGGTCGGCTCCACGATAGAGGGTTTTCAAAATTTCGACGCGCTGGCGCATGCCCACGGGCGTGGCTTCCACTTTAGCGGTTGGATCGACCTCGAGGCCGTATTCTTGGGCCAATTGCCGGGTGATATTAATCGCTGCTTCGGCATCGATCAACTGGCCTTTGATCGGCTCCTGTCCCAGCACTACATTTTCAGCAATGGTGAAAGACGGGATGAGCATGAAATTTTGATGAACCATGCCGATGCCCAAAGCAATGGCTTGATGGGGGTTGGAGATGGTCACGGCGCGACCATTGAGAAAAATTTGCCCGCCAGTCGGCTGCTCCAGACCGTAGAGAATTTTCATCAACGTGCTTTTTCCGGCCCCGTTTTCGCCTACCAGGGCGTGAATTTCCCCTTTTTCCACCGAGAAATTCACATCACGATTGGCGGCGACGCCGTTGGGGTACACTTTGATGATATCGCGCATGTCGATAAGGTTGGGCATGATCTTCTCTAAAAAAAGTCTGGAGCATCAAAGCTTGCTTTGATCCGTTTGACAAAGCAAGCTTTGTCGCTCCTGATTCCGCTAAAATCCCGTTTCCACCTTTATTTCACCATCGAGAATCTTTTTCTCAGCCTCGTCCACCAATGTCTTGACATCGTCGGGTGTCAGTTCATCGTAAAATTTATTGCGGGCCAGGCCAACACCACCTTCGGAAATACCCAACGCTTCGATTTGACCGTAGGCCAGTTCACCTTTCAAATGCAAATCGATAGCCCGGTACAGCGAGTTATCGACATTTTTCATCATCGACGTCAAAATTCGGGCGGCCTGATCGGGGTCGGCGTCTTCAACAATGAGCGCCTGATCCGAGTCGACGCCGATGGCATAGTGACCGTCTTCGGCGGCGGCTTCAAAAACGCCCTGGCCGGTTCCGGCCGCAATCTGGAAGACGATATCCGCGCCCTGGCTGTACTGGGCTTTGGCTAACTCTTTGCCTTTGGCCGGATCTTCCCAACTGTTGGCAAATTGGCGGATAATTTGAATATCAGGATTGGTGTCTTTGGCCCCTTGTTCATAACCAACGATAAAATCCATAATCACCGGAATTTCAAATCCGCCAATCGACCCGATAACCGGCTCCGGGTTCATGCCATCAAGGTTTTGGGTTGTCATGGCCGCCGCATACACCCCGGCCAGATAGGAGCCTTCATTTTGTTTGTAGGTCACAGAATAAACATTATCGCAGCAGCCACTCTCATAGTTGACCGGAGCATCGTAAATAATAAATTTCTTGTCAGGGTATTCCGGCGCGAATCGCTCCAAAAACTCGACCATTTCATACGTGCCCAGAATGAAGACATCGAAATCTTCATTTTCGAGGGCATCGATGAAGGCGGCTTCCCGTTGCGTTTGGTCATTACCGGTTTCGATCGTTTTGGCTTCGATCCCAAAGTCTTTGACCGCGCGATCGACCCCGCGCTGAGCCGAATCGAAAAAGGATTTATCGCCCAGCAAACCGTTAACAAACAAGATTACTTTCAGCGGCGCTTCACCGGCGTCGTTCTCGGTGGCGGAACTGGCGCTTTCTTCGGTTGGTTCAGCACTGCTGCTGCTGGTGGTGCTGGTGGGGGCCGGCGCGCTGCCGCCACAAGCGGCCAGAACCAGGGCGGTGACCAGAACCAGCAGTATTAAAACTAAATTTCGCTTCATTTCTCTTCTCCTATATGTAATTGTAAAACAACCATTAATCGGCGAATAACAAAGCAAGCTTTGTTGCTCCGATGTGTTACCCGCTGACTTTCTCAAAACACAAAAATAGATTTTGTAGGGCAGGTCGCTGGTTTATCCGGGGAGGAACAAGTCAGCGACTTGTTCTACTGTTAAATTAAGCGCCACCGAAATGATGGACAGCCATTCTAAGCAGGTCACGAAATTGTTGGCCGTC